>NZ_CAXAVM010000004.1:0-83782 GCF_963972345.1 uncultured Gimesia sp.
CACTGGAAGTCCTCTCACTCGTCGGCAGCCTGGAACGGTTTTCCAAACATCCCCTCGCCGGGGCAATCCTGAAGGCGATTCAGGCAGAAAAAGCAGTCAGTCATGATGCTTCGAAAATCAGTGAACCGCCGGGACAGGGAATGCAGGGAACAGTCACAGGACATTCGGTGCAGATCACCAGCCGCAAAAAACTGATCAAACAGCAACCCGACCTGGAAACGCAACTCCCTCCGCAGGCGGGAGGCCTGGAATGCGTCATTCTGATTGATGATCAGTACGCCGGCATTTATCGATTTCGTGATACTCCCCGGACAGACGGACAATCTTTTATATCGCACCTTTCGCCTCGACATCAGATTCAGAAAACAATGCTGGTTTCCGGCGACCGGGAATCAGAGGTACGTTACCTCGCCGAGCAGGTTGGCATAGAAAACGTCTACTTCAGCCAGAGTCCCGAACAAAAACTGGAAATCGTCAATGCGGAAACGAGCCAGGCGAATACCATCTTTGTCGGTGATGGTATCAATGACGCGCCGGCTCTCGTCGCAGCGACCGTCGGCATGGCCTTTGGGCAAAACAGTGATGTCACCACTGAAGCTGCCGATGTGATTGTGATGGACAGTTCTCTGCAGAAGATCGACGAATTCCTGCATATCAGCCGCCGCATGCGCCGCATCGCGTTGCAAAGCGCCATCGGAGGCATGATATTGAGCATGTTCGGCATGCTGCTGGCTGCTGCCGGTTATCTCCCTCCCGTAGCCGGCGCGATTTCCCAGGAAGTCATCGACGTACTCGCGGTACTCAATGCGCTACGTGTCGCCATGCCTCCCAAAGCACTCACTGATTTCAATCCTGATCACCGCCCCTGATGGGAGCTGCATAGTCAACCTGGGCCGCTTCTTACTTCGCTTCAAAGCGTACTTCAGGAACTCCATTAGAATAGGAAATCACATAACGACCATCGGAAGTCGGATAGATCACATCCTGTTTCAATTCAAAATCAGTCGGTGACTCACGCAGTCGAAACTTCTGATTACCGGGAATGATATAGGGACCACCAAATTCGACAATCATCTTTGTCCGGTCACCCAGCGAATGACCCGTATTTTTAAAAACGACGCCATCCAGATCAGCCTGCGTCACAAATTTGGCTTTGACATCCAAATCAGCCGCCTGCATATTCTGAACCATCTGTTTTGCGTCTTCATAAGGACAGGTCGTATCCCCTGTTCCATGAATGATCACAATTTTCCCGGCATACCCCATTGCTTTCATGGCTTTCAGATGATCGGGGTTCCCGATGAAACGGATTTCCTGAGCTCCGGGTGAAAGATAATCAGCCGAATTTTGATCCCGACTGTAGCGGGCATCCAGGCTGCTGCCTCCTGGCAGATTAAATGCGATATCATCCGACAGTCGAGGCATCCCACAGATATCAACCACACATGTGAAGGTATGCGGCGCAAATTTATTACACATCAGTGTCACATTTCCCCCTCCCGAACCACCGGCAGAATAAATCCGGCGCGAATTAAAAGGAATTTTCTGCTCGCGCAGTGCATGATACACATGCGAGAGAGCCCGCAAGGCATCAATGGCCTGCAGGTATCCAAAATCATAAGGAGCCCCCGACTGATCATTCCAGGAACCACTTTGCACATAATCCACCGAGATGGCAATCACGTTCAATTCCCTGGTAAGCACCGCCGGATTCCCGGCGCCGGAAGAATTCGTGCCTCCCCAGTTGTGCAGATTAAGCATCAGCCCGGTGTCGGCATTCACATTTTTGAGTTCATTTCCCGGATAATACAGATACACTTTGACCGATCGGGGGCCCGGCTGAAACGGCCATTCCTGTGTCGCGATGGAAAAACTGCTGTCGCGCTCTGGTAATTCTGCCGCCTGTACCGCAGAGCATATATCCCCGATTATTAAGAAAACTGTGATCGATAACAAAATCCGAACCATGAACCGCCCCTTCGCTGGATGAGATAACCCCGAAACAGTTTGACGGAAAATCGTCAACCACTCGCTTGACGATTTCCCTGAGATCGATCATGGTAAATGAATCTCGCAGAGTCAACACAGACTCCCCCCTATCAGGAATAAGCCGATGACTTCACTGCCGATCGTCAAACCTCAGGAAATCAATCTCGATCATGAGCGGCTGAAACAGGCGGGAAGATTGCTGGAAGAGTGGACTGCGGAGGGCAGTGTCCCCGGGGCCGCCATTGTCGTCGGGCGGCATGGCAAAATGGTCGAGCCTCAATTCTTTGGGAAACAGGGGCCTGAAAAAAATGCAGAAGCGATTCGCCCTGATGGCATGTTTCTGCTCGCCTCCATTACGAAGCCCATTGTCTATATGAGTGCACTGCGACTGGTGGAGCGAGGCGACCTGGTCCTGTCTCTGCCGGTTACACATTATATCCCCGATTTCGCCGCACACCATAAAGAATCCATTCTGGTCCATCACCTGTTTACGCATACTTCGGGGATGCCTGACATGTTGGCGAATAATGTGGAACTTCGCCAGTCGCTGGCACCGCTTAAACAGTTCATCCATGGAGCCATATACGATACCGTTCCCCTGTTCCAGCCGGCAGGAACAGGACTCAGCTACCAGAGTATGGGTACGCTGATTGTCGCGGAAATCGTGCAAAGGCTGACCCGCAAAACCATTGCGCAGCATGTCCGTGATGAAATCATCAAACCCTTGGATCTTCAGAATACCTGGCTGGGACGGGGAGACTTTCCACGTGAGCGGCTGGTCCGCGTCGAAACACCGGAATATCAGGTTGGTTCCAGTTTTGGCTGGAACAGCCCTTACTGGCAGGATCTGGGAGTCCCCTGGGGTGGCATGTTCAGCTCTCCTGCGGATCTGGCAGTCATCTGTCAGTGCATGCTGAATTATGGCGAAGTCGCAGACAGACGTCTGCTCTCCCGCTCAATGCTGGAGATGGCGACCACCAATCGCTTGAACGACTATCCCGATCTGCCAGAACCGATTCGCCGCTCTCAACCCTGGGGGCTGGGCTGGCGTTTGAATCATCCCGGCCAGACCGGAAGCTGGGGAAACCTGCTCGACCGTAGCGTGTTTGGTCACACAGGAGCCACCGGAACCATGGTCTGGATGGACCGCCGCCGTGATGGTTTCGCAGTGCTGCTGACGACAGCCATTCGTTCCCAGGTTCCCTGGCGTCTGGTAAAACTCTCCAATATCATTGCGTCAGCGTTTAATTAATCAGAAAGCCCGGTCCGGAAATGCGATCACCACTTTTACGATAAATTAAAGTCTGACTCTTCCACATTACGATGGAAATGAAGGCCGTTGCCCGAATTTGTTTGAATTCTTATTCACATAGGTAAGATAGTCCATCTGGGTCCTGAACTATTTTGTGTGTGGATCAGATTTTTTCATATTAGAAATTGATGAATTCACATACATTAATCAGACTAATGCACTATACTGGGTCAGATTCAAATTAAAGTGGTGGCTTGAATGCAATCGTTCCAGATTAGAATGAGCGAACAGTCACTGATTGAAACAGGATCTTTGCTGCGATCATCTCACCGATCCAGTAACACATCAGCGCGAAACCGACACCTTTGAATACCGGATGCCAGGCATTGACTATGAACTCTGTGATTCCTGTTCTTGACCCCGCGTCTCCGCAGGCAGAGGCCATTAACGATTTGTTTCTTCAGGTATTGCTCATCAGTGCTGTCGTTTTCGCGATTGTATCGGGATTAATCCTGATTGCCATTTCGCGTGGTCGACGCCGTGATACACAACCGGATCAGAATTTTGGCAGCGAAAGATCAGAAATCTTCTGGATGATCGGTCCGGTGGTCATTGTTATCTGGCTGGTCGCGATCAGCGCCCATCTGATCATCACCCTCAACGCGATACCCGAGGTCGCCCCAGACGGCAAAATTAATTTCGACGATGTCGATCTGATCGTGACCGGACACCAGTGGTGGTGGGAAGTGAAATATCCTAAATCAGGGGTAATTACCGCCAATGAAATTTATTTACCCGCAGATAAAGACAAAAAATTTCGCGTTCTGGTCACTTCGGCTGATGTGATCCATAGCTTCTGGGTTGCCCAACTGGGACCCAAAATCGATGCCATCCCGGGTCGGGACAATTTCATCTGGCTGCAGGCGAGTAAACCCGGTTCGTACCAGGGACGCTGTTCGGAGTACTGTGGAGCCCAGCACGCCTGGATGAACTTCAAAGTCTATGCCGTCACGAAAGAAGAGTTTCAACAATGGGAAGCCAGCGAGAAGCAGGCGACCGAACAGCCCCGATTACTCTCCCCCCTGGCTGCAGCCGGCAAGAAATACTTTTTCCAGGCCACCTGTCCCCGCTGCCATACTGTTCAGGGAACTGCTGCGGATGCCACAATCGGGCCGGATTTAACTCACTTCGCCCGTCGCAAAGAAATTGGTGCAGGCGTCATTGAAAATACACCCGCAAATCTGGCTTTGTGGCTCAAGAACCCCCAGGCACTCAAGCCGGGATGTAAAATGCCAGACTTCAAGCTGAGTGAAACAAACTTAAAACAACTCGTAGCCTACCTGGAGACACTCAAGTGACGACAGGATCCGTCGAAGAATCACAACTCACGATGCTTGAACCCCAGCCGACTTCAACGCGGATGCTGGACTGGGTCAGTACGCTCGACCATAAACGTATCGGCATTATGTATATCCTGACCGCCGTCTTTTATCTGGCGGTAGGAGGCTTTGAAGCGCTGCTGATGCGCATCCAGCTGGCATTCCCCAACAATACGTTTCTTTCACCGGAAATGTTCAACCAGCTTTTCACCATGCATGGCACCACGATGGTCTTCCTGGTCGGGATGCCGGTACTGACGGGCTTTGCCAATTATTTTGTTCCCTTAATGATTGGTGCCCGTGACGTTGCCTTTCCCCGCCTGAACTCCTTCGGATTCTGGATGTTCTTTTTCGGAGCAGCCCTGTTGCACTTCAGCTTTCTGACGGGTTCAGCCCCTAATGCCGGCTGGTTCAGCTACGTCCCCCTCTCATCTAAAGCCTACAGTTCCCTGCAGGGTGTCGATTACTGGATCATCGGTCTGCTCATTATGGGCATCGGCTCCGTTTCAGGGGCGATCAATATTTTTGCCACGATTATCAATCTGCGGGCTCCCGGCATGAGCCTGCAACGCGTGCCCCTCTTTGTTTGGATGATGCTGATGCAGGCGATCCTGATCATCCTCGCTCTGCCGGCTCTGAACTCGGCACTGGCCATGTTACTGATCGACCGCTGGCTGGGCTCCGCATTTTTTGATCCGACCCGAGGCGGTTCTGCAGTCCTCTGGCAGCATTATTTCTGGATCTTCGGACACCCCGAAGTTTACATCCTGATCCTGCCCGGCTTTGGCATGATCTCTGAAGTCATTCCCGTCTTTTCGCGAAAACCGATTTACGGATATACCTTCATTGCAGCTTCGTCGGTTGCAATTGTGCTCCTGGGCTACGGTGTCTGGGCACATCATATGTTCGCAGTCGGGCTGGGCATGTATGCCGACATATTTTTTGCCGTTGGTTCGCTGCTGATTGCCATCCCTACCGGAATCAAAGTCTTTAACTGGACCGCCACTCTGTGGGGGGGAGAAATTAAGTTTAACACCTCGCTGCACTTCGCGATCGCGTTTCTGCTGCAGTTCGTCATTGGCGGATTAACGGGCATCATGTTCGCCGCTGTTCCGATCGACTGGCAGTTGACCGACACCTACTTTGTAGTCGCACACTTTCACTACGTGTTGATCGGGGGACTGGTCTTCGCATTATTCTCAGCAGCCTACTACTGGTTCCCTAAAATGACCGGACGTATGTTGAATGAACGCATTGGAATCCTGCAGTTCTGGCTCTGGGTACTTGGCTTTAACATGACCTTCATGGTACAGCATTTCCTCGGAATGATGGGCATGCCCCGTCGTGTCTACACCTATGCTGACAATCCCGGCTGGGCCTTGCTGAATGGAATCGCGACCCTGGGCGCTGTCTTCATGGCGGTTGGCACCCTGGTCTTTCTCTGGAATATCTTCAAAAGTTTACATAGCGGAAAAATTGCCGGCGACAATCCCTGGGATGCCTTCACACTCGAATGGGCTACCACATCACCGCCTCCCCCGGAAAACTTCCCGGTGATTCCCGAAGTCAAAAGCCGACGTCCCGTGTGGGATATTAATCATCCAGAGTATGCTGACTGGAAAAAAGAAAAGACTCCGGAAGATAAAGGCAGACGCGGCAACCTGGCCAAAATCGCCGCCTGGTCGTTTATCGCTTCCGAGGCGGTCTTCTTTCTGCTGCTCCTGGTCGCATACGTGGTCTTCAATACAAAACTGATGGCACCGGTGGGCGAAGCCAGTTCCCCCGAAACACTGTCTGATGTGACTTCTTCCGTGCTGGATGTCAAACGAACCGGCATCTTCAGCCTGTTTCTGATCACCAGCAGTCTCACCTTCTGGGTCGCGGAACGATTTTTGAAAGCTGGTAAAAAATCTGCGTTTGTCTTTTCTCTGGGGCTCACCATTCTGCTGGGCATCATCTTCCTCGGCGGTCAGGTGTGGGAATACACGGGGCTGCTGTCGAATGGTATCAGCATCAATTCCGATCTGTTCTCAGCGACATTTTTCACAGTGACCGGGTTCCACGGAATTCACGTGACCGCCGGCGTAATCGCCTTATTTGTGATGCTGCTGATGGGACTCAAAGGAAATCTCTCATCTGAAAAAACACACGTATTCGGAGCCGTCGGCGTTTATTGGCACTTTGTCGATGTCGTCTGGATTGCCGTCTTTGGAATTATCTATCTGGGGCTTCTGCAATGAGTTCGTATTTCGACCTGACAAGCAGCTTATGGAAATGGGATTCCCCCATCTGGCTACTGGTGCTCACCCTGACCGGGATGTATTTCCTGCTTCAACGAAGCACCAGCGGAAAACGGGGGGCGGCATTTTCTGTTGCCATGCTGGCTCTGACACTCGCCTACATTTCTCCAATTGGCGTTCTTTCGGACGGCTATCTGTTCAGCGCGCACGTCGTACAGCACCTGCTGCTCTTATTAATTATCCCATTATTTCTACTGCTCAGTCTATCTGAATCGGCAATGGAATCACTCTTCAGCCGTCCCTTCATGAACCGCCTGGGCTCGGTGATGGCTGTCCCGTTTCTGGGCTGGCTCAGTGGTCTGGGGGTCATGTGGTTCTGGCACATTCCATCCTTCTGTAATGCTTCGACGGTTAACTACTCACTCGGAATTTTCCGGGATGCCACCTTCCTGCTGGCCGGTCTGGCATTCTGGTGGCCCGTCTTTTCACCTGTGAAACGGTATCATTTGAATCCATCGGTGGCAGTCGCTTACCTGTTCTCCGCCTGCCTGGCTTGTACCCTGCTGGGAATCTATATCACGTTCACGGTTATTTCAGTCTGTCCCGCTTTTGCCAGCCCCGTCGATCGAATTGGAATTCTGAACCTGCTCTACGATCAGGGACTGAATCCTGCCACGGACCAGCGACTGGGCGGCCTGTTGATGTGGGTCCCCCCCTGCTCACTGTATGTGACGGCGATTATGGTCGTACTGAAACGCTGGTACGCTGACATTGAAACTGTCCCGACCTCTCAAACGACGGCAAACCCAGGCTCTCTCAGGGAGGCGCATCAGTGAACCAGTCTGACTTATCGGAAACACATTCTGAAGAAAATGCCGAACCGGAACTGAAACCAACCTACGCCCCGGCGACACTGGCGCTGGGGATCATGTTTATGTTCTGGGGAATCCTCACACACTGGAGCATGTCACTGATCGGGATCATCGTTATGGTGGGTGGCATCTGGTCCTGGATGAAAGAGATCAACAGCTCATGGAGTGAAACGCCTTGAATACCGAACAACCTCAGTCAGATCACCCCTGTTGCCAGCAACAGCAGCGCCGTACATTTCTGACCCGCCTGTCCATCGGGTTATCAGCGCTGATCGGACTCATCATAGCTCTACCGGGGATCGGATTTGTGCTGGCACCTGTCTTCCGTAAACCCAAACAGAAATGGCGAAACGTCGGCAAACTCGAAGACTTCAAGGTGGGCGGGTTTGTTCTGGTGCAATACGAAGATCCCTCTCCTGTAGTCTGGTCTGGCGTGACGGCCAAAGCGGGTGCCTGGATCCGGCGCGCCAACGAATCTGAATTCATCGCCTTTTCAATCAACTGTCGGCACCTGGGCTGCCCGGTCCGCTGGGTTGAAGACCCGCGTCTGTTCATGTGCCCCTGTCACGGTGGAGTTTACTACGAAGATGGAACCGTGGCTGCTGGGCCGCCCCCCGAACCACTGGATCGACTCAAGGTCCGTGTGCGCAATGGTCAGGTGGAAATTGAAACAGCTCCAACACCTTTGACGCTGACAAAGTTAACCTGAAAACCACTTTTGATGAGAAGCGAGTATCCGGCTGAATGAGTAACAACTTCCTGACTCGAACCTGGAACTGGATTGACAATCGAATTGGTTTTTCCGATTACATTGTTCCGCTGATGGTCCATCTCGTGCCCGATAATGCCCGCTGGTGGTATATCTTCGGGAGCGCCACACTGTGTGCATTTGTGGTTCAGGTTCTGACCGGTATCAGCCTGGCCATGGCTTATGTACCGGGCGGCGAGAATACTTACGAAAGCCTCGTTTATATTACCAATACAGCACCGCTGGGCAGCCTGGTTCGAGGCATGCATTATTACGGTGCCTCCGCCATGGTCATGCTCGCTGTCATTCATATGGTGCAGGTCTATATGCACGCGACATACAAGTACCCGCGAGAAATGAACTGGATGAGTGGCGTGGTACTGTTATTCGTCGTACTCGGCATGGCCTTTACCGGCCAGTTGTTACGCTGGGATGCGAACGGCGTCTGGTCGGTTACCGTTGCTGCGGAAATGGCAGGCCGAACCCCCATTATCGGACCCACGCTGGCACATTTCATTCTGGGTGGCGAAACGGTCGGCGGTTCCACCATCACCCGCTTTTTTGCCATGCATGTTTTCATCATGCCTGCGCTGATTTTTGCCGGCATCGGATTGCACATGCTGCTGATCATGCGGCACGGGATCTCTGAAATGCCCGATGTCAACGAACCGGTGGATCCGGACACCTATAAAGAAGAGTACGAAAAGCGAATCCACAAAACCGGCGTTCCTTTCTGGCCCGATGCGATGTGGCGGGACATGATTTTCTCCACGATCATTGTTGTTGTCATACTCGGCTGTTCCCTGTTTCTGGGACCGCCCGCTCTCGATCCGCCTCCCAACCCCAGCAGTATTAATGCCAATCCCCTGCCCGACTGGTACTTCCTCTGGTACTTCGCGGTATTGTCACTGCTGCCTCCCCAACTTGAAACCTGGGTTATCCTGGGCGTACCCATCCTTGGATTTCTGGGGCTCTTCTTCCTGCCTATGATTTCCAATAAAGGACATCGTGCCCCGTCCAAACGCCCCTGGGCCGGCTTCACGGTGATCTTCGGATTCGTCGCCTTCCTGGTGCTCACAATTTATGGATATAAAAAACCGTGGTCACCCGACTTTGGCGTGAAAGAACTACCGGCTTCTATCGTAGGAACAGACCAGGGACCGCTGGCAGAAGGTGCCAAACTGATGCATATCAAAGGCTGCCTGTATTGTCACGATATCGGCGGTTACGGCGGACATCGAGGTCCTGAACTGACAGAAATTGGAAAATTGCTGACTCGCGATGATTTAGTCATCCGGATCAACAATGGCGGCCATAATATGCCCGCGTTTGCCAGCTCAATCAGTGATCAGGAATTACAGTTGATTGTTGATTTCCTGCTGACGCGGGGCGTGATGCATGAGGATAATTCCCCAGCGACTGCCACACCCTGACATCGTCTTATTACACGCAATTCCACCGAATTCAGATCAATTAACTCGTCACTTCTGACAGGTAAGTTCCATGAGATATTCAGCGTACATTCTGACAATCGTACTCGCTTTGTTCTGCCTGGTCATCGGGCTGACTGTCGAAAGCGATTTCCTCTGGGCGCTGCTGATTCTGATTCCCCTGGCGCTACTGGGAACTTGGGATCTGATCCAGACGCGGCACAGTATCACCCGCAATTACCCGATCATCGCTCACATGCGATTCCTGCTGGAAATGATCCGCCCCGAAATTCATCAGTACTTCATCGAAAGCAATATTGATGGTCGTCCCTTCAATCACGATGCCCGCTCCCTGATTTATGAACGTGCGAAAAACATTGATGGTTTAAAACCCTTTGGAACCGAGCTGGATGTCTACGGCGAAGAATACGAATGGCTTAACCATTCCATGGCTCCCCGCCCGAAAGCAAAAGAACACTTCCGCACCACAGTGGGCGGCCCTGAATGCAAGCAGCCTTACTCCTGCTCCGTTCTCAACATCTCAGCCATGAGCTTCGGTGCACTCAGCCCAAACGCACTGCTGGCATTGAATGCCGGCGCCAAAAAAGGCAACTTCTATCATTGTACGGGAGAAGGGGGCGTCAGCCCTTATCATCTCAAAAATGGGGGCGACCTGGTCTGGCAAATCGGCACCGGTTATTTTGGCTGCCGTAATAATGATGGAACTTTTAATCCCGATCTGTTTCAGGAACAGGCGGCTCATGAATCGGTCAAGATGATCGAGATCAAAATCTCACAGGGCGCCAAACCTGGACATGGAGGAGTTTTGCCGGCCGCCAAGATCACTCCGGAAATTGCCTCGACCCGCAAGATTCTGATGGGGCAGGACTGTATCTCTCCCCCCGGCCATAATACCTTCAATAACCCCACCGGTCTTTGTGAATACGTGGCACAACTCCGTGAACTCTCTGGAGGCAAACCGATTGGTTTCAAACTCTGTATCGGCCATCCCTCTGAATTCCTCGGGGTCTGCAAAGCCATGCTGAAAACCGGTATTCTTCCAGACTTCATTACCGTCGATGGAGGCGAAGGAGGAACCGGGGCAGCGCCGCTCGAATTTTCCGACAACATGGGAATGCCTTTGAAAACAGGTCTGATTTTCGTACACAATGCCCTTGTCGGCTGTAACCTCAGGGACAAAATCAAAGTCGCCGCCGCAGGGAAAATCAGTTCTGCCTTCACACTGTCCCGCGCCCTGGCTATTGGCGCCGACTGGTGTAACTCGGCCCGCGGTTTCATGATGGCAGTCGGCTGCATTCAGGCCCAGACCTGTCACACCAATGAATGCCCCGTGGGAGTCGCTACTCAGGACCCCGGACGCCAACGTGCTCTGAATGTTGCCGATAAAAGCGAACGTACTTTTAATTTCCATCACAATACTATGGAAGCGCTGGCGGAAGTCATCGCTGCGGCAGGCCTCGACCATCCCAATGAACTTCGCCCGTGGCACATCTACCTCAGAACGAAACGCACCGAAGTCCTTTCCTACCACGAAGCCTTCGATTTCCTGAAACCGGGTGAACTGCTCAACGACTGCCCTTATCCCGTCTACAAAAAAGTCTGGGACCTGGCCTCCGCTGACACTTTTGAAACGCACCACGGCTAAACAGTACTTCCGCCCACAACTTCATCTTTCTGCAAATTCAGTTGCTCTTTCATAGCGAAAGTATGCCGCTCCGCCCCCGCATAAAATCAGATCCCTGGCACAGATCCTTCCGCTAACAATCCGAACACTGTTCAGTGGTATTCCATAAATTCTTTGATACCATCCCCGCATGGTTACAACACTCATTGGACATATTGACTCAGATTGCTTCTACGTAAGCTGCGAAAGAATCCGATCTTACAGCCTGCGTGGAGTTCCCTGTGGCGTGCTGGGCAACCAGGGAGCCTGTGTCATCGCCAAGAGCTACGAACTCAAAGCTTATGGCGTCAAAACCGGGCACCCCATCTGGGAAGCCAAGAAGCTCTGCCCGCACGCCGTCTTTGTGAAACGGGATTTTCGCTGGTACGAGGTCATTTCCCGGCGACTGCTCGATCTGCTCAAAACCGTCAGCCCCCTCGTCGAATATTACAGCATTGATGAGATGTTTTTTGATGCCTCCGAGCTTCAGCGGTATTTTCGACTCCCCCTGAAAGCAGCTACCCGGGCTTTGCAAACGCTGGTTCAGGAGCAGGTCGGCGTCCCGGTCTCCATCGGAATTGCTCCCTCCCGCACCCTCGCCAAGCTGGGCAGTGATGCCGCCAAACCGTTCGGGGTCCAGATCATTGAACGAGACTGTGAACCGTTTCTCCGTTCACAGCCTGTGGGGGAACTGTGTGGCATCGGCAGCCGCAGCGAACGCAAACTGCGTGACAGAAATATTCATACCTGCTGGGACTATCGCCAGGCGGATCGCCTGCTGATTCGTAATCTGCTCACCATTAAAGGGGAAGCCCTGTGGTGGGAACTGCGGGGTGATGCGGTCAATCCGATTCAGACCACCCGCCCCCCTCACAAAGCGATTGCCCGTGGCGGATCGTGTGGCGGAAAGACCATGGACGCCGACCGCATTCGTGCCTGGGCAGTACGAAATATCGAACGCCTGATCGAAGCCCTCGATCATCACCGCGTCTACGCCCGGCACATCAGCCTGCAGATCGACGCCAATAAAACCGCACTCTGGCTGGGACGTACGCCACTGGCAGTCCCTTCCGCTTCCTTTCGCACGATCTACGATGCCGTCATGCCCATGCTGGCGACGGCCCCGACCACGTACCCCGTCAGCCACATGCACATCATTGCCGAAAATCTGACCTGGCGGGACCGGATCCAGAAATCGTTATTCTTCGAAGACGCGCAAAGCCCCCTCGACCAGATCAAACGGGACATCAATCAAAAACTGGGCCGGTTTGCCATTCGCAGCGCCGAGACACTGCCGCTGCATGAAATCTACCATGACGCAACACACAACTACGACATCTGTGATATTTCTGGAAAGATGTGCTTCTGATGTGCACCGGGATCACCATTGCCTGGCGGGACATCCCCACCAGACTCATCCAAAAACACCAGCTCGACGAACGCATCATCCAGCGCTCGGCAACAGCAGACAAAGAAATCCTGTTCATGCAGAGGCATCGCCAGCCCCTGCTCCCCGTCTTTTACCAGGGAGAACTGCGGATCCTTCCCTGGGGTAACCGACAGCGTCACAGCAACGCTCCTCTCGCCTGGTGGTGTGAAGTCGCCACACTCGAATCAGGCGCCTGGTCCATGTATCACCCCGAACCGGTGGAAATCCTCGCGAACTTCGGCCTGGAACGCGGTGTCTGGTTTCAGATCAGAGAAGGCATTCAAGGCGCAATCATTCACGATCAGCACGAACAACCCTGCATCTACATGCTCCTGCAACCCGCGTCCCACTACTACCAGGTGATGACCGGCTATCACCGCGAACCGGTGTTTCTGGGTGAGCAGATTTGAGAACGCTGGAGTCAATTCAAACCATCCAATCCAGACTAAGCTATTGAGCACACGCTCATCACGCGATATACTTCAGCAAAATTCCCGTCACTCAGGAGAGAAGATTATGAACGGATATCGCTTCTACACTGCTACCAGCCTGCTGATGCTCACTGCCTTGTTCACCGCCTGCCAGAAGTCAGCGCCTGCTCCCCAGGAAGAATCTGGTGTGAATGCTGAAACCGAAATCATTCCCGAACCCAATGCCGGCTCCGAAAAACCTCAGCTGACGGTTGCTATCAGCGTTGACATTGCTCCTTATGTCATGAAAAACGCGACCACGGGCATCGAAGTTGATATCGCCACCCAGGCACTTCCCGGTTACCAGCTCAATTTCGTTCAGATGCCTTATGAGAAACTGCAGTCAGCGGTCGCCGAAGATCGGGCCGACATGGCCCTGGGAGTACAGAAATTCAAAGACGTCGAAGGGATTTTCTACTCAGACAATTTCATCGACTTTGTGAACGCTGCCATTACCAAAAAATCAGCGAACCTCAAAATCGAAAAAGTCGCTGACCTCGCCGATCACAAAGTGCTCACCTGGCAGGATGCGTACCTCGAAGTCGGCCCCGAATTCGAAAAACTGTTCGCTCCCGACAGCCCGCAGCGTAAGAACTACGTGGAAGTCGCCGATCAGAGTGAGCAGGTCCAACAGTTCTGGGACGCCAAAGACGCTGTGATTGTAATTGACCGCAGTATCTTCAATGCCATCAGCCAGGCGATGGGACACAAACTAAGTGAAGTCGAATATGCATCCATTTTCCCCGAAGCCACATATTTCAAAGCCAATTTCGAAGAAGCCGACGTCCGCGACGCCTTCAACGCCGGCCTGAAAAAACTCTGCAGCAGCGGCGACTATGCAAAGCTGCTCAAAAAACACAAAATCGATCTGCCCAGCACCATCTGCGATTCTAAAGCTCAACCATGACAGAAATCACTTATTTGAAAGGTGATGCCACCACCCCGCAAGCCAGGGGAAATAAAATCATCGCCCATGTCTGTAACGACCTGGGTGGCTGGGGCAAAGGTTTTGTGCTGGCAATCAGTAAACGCTGGCCTGAACCGGAAGCAGAATACCGTCATTGGCATCGCCACCGGGCGCAAAACAATTTCGCTCTGGGTGAAATCCAGTTGATCAATGTCGAAAAATATATCTGGGTGGCTAATATGATTGGTCAGCGCGGCATGAAAACCGGCAGTAAAGGCTCACCTGTCCGCTATCCGGCCATCGAACAAAGCCTGAAATCAGTCGCTGAAAAAGCCCGGGAACTTTCGGCATCAGTTCACATGCCCCGTATCGGCTGCGGACTGGCTGGTGGAAGATGGGATAAAATTGAGCCACTGATTAAACAAACGCTCTGCACCGCAGAGATCGAAGTCTATGTATATGACTTTGACAAATAACCCGGACAGTTCTCTCCGTTACCTCAGTCGGCGGCACCAATGTCATTATTGAACGCGTCCTGCAGAATCCGGCGTTCGTGGCGTTGATGGGCAATGTAGCTGGTAATCCAGTCGCGAAGTTCATCCCGTAATTCGCTTGCCAACAGCTTCATCTGCTGCAGTGGTTGAGAATCCCGCATCCGGGTGCGCAGTTCGTCCAGTTTTTTCAATAACTCGCAGCGTTCCTGGTACAGGTTTCGTACCTGACCCTGCCAGTTGGGATGCTCTGCGAGTACCTCTTCAAGATAACCACCCTCATCCTGCAATTCGAATTCACGTGGCATTGCCTTCAAGAGTGTATCAAGCACTTTCGAAATCCAGTTCCAGGCCCCCGCGTCGCCGTCGGCTTCTTCCAGTAAATCCAGTAAGTCGCCTAACAGGATATATTCCAGCGCTGAAATCTCTTCCAACGCACCATCGACAAGACATGAAGATTTTCTGGCCATTCTAAACTCCTTTATTCACAAAGAGACCACTCTGCGTAAAGCGCACTCTCTGTTACGGGATAGATTGATGTGACGCAGGCAACTCCTGTTTGAAATTTGCTGGATCAATCGGAAATGAAATAAGAATACACAGATTTGCTGATATCAATTTACCAACCTTCCGTGAGCTCGTCAAAAAAACTTTTCCCGGAATCCGGTTTGTGTTGGTTCCCGAACAGAGTTCCAAAGTGCATGCTAGAGAAACATCAGCGTGCAACCTCATGCAGGCTTTATAGTTAGAGTGGCCAGAAAACACCCTTTCATTTCGCAACAACTACCTGTACCGCCTCTCACTGACATTCTGACTTACCTGAGTTTGACATTCATCGAAGATGATTTTTAACTTTCCTCTGTGGCATTCATTCCTGCCCCACGATCAATAGATTCGCGTTCTGCATTCCGCTAAACTGAATGGAGAGTCCCTGTTAGTTGCCCCCTCAGGTCAGATAACCGAATCATTTTCCATTTGAAGCAGGATGAAAAAGCATGCCTACCACAACCGGTATGAAAGGGGGCGGTTATTACGATGCCAACTCCCGGGAACAACGTTCTGCTTCGCAGTCTTTTCTTCCCTGGCTGGAAACTGCCATCGCGGAGTTACCTGAACCGCCGCCGCATCAGCAGTCATGGAATCTGCTCGACATCGGCTCGTCCGAAGGTGCGAATGCCATCTTCACCACCGAACGGCTCATTACCGCATTACGCAAAAAAAACGATTTGCCAGTCTGGGCTTTCTTCGATGATCTGCCGACGAATGACTTCAACCAGATGTTCCTGAATCTGTTTCCAGCCGGCAAACCTGTCATTACGGATAACAATGTTTATGCCGCTGCTATCGGTGGCTCCGCCTTTGGCAGACTGGTCCCCCCTGCCAGCCTGCATCTGGCGACCACGTTTAATGCCATCGGCTTTTTTGAAACGAGGCCCGTTGCATCACTGCCAGGATTTATCCTGCCAATGATGCCCAATCCCCAGGCGCCACGAGAGGGTGTGCAGGTCACTGAAGAAGAATTGATTCCCTTTCAAAAACAGGCCCATCAGGATCTCTGTCATTTTTATCGCGCACGAGCGGCAGAACTGGTTCCCGGCGGAAAGCTACTGGTTCAAATTTTTGGTAGAAATGAAATCCATTCCACCGGCCATGGTATCAGTGATGTACTCAGCGACGCCTTGCTTGATTTTGTGGAAGCAGACATGTTATCGCGTGCTTTCTATGAAGAATTTCTCTTCCCCGCTTCCTATCGAAACACGGCGGAACTGATTGAGCCCCTTGAAAATGTCCCCGAATTGAAAGCTGCTTTTCGCATTGACCAGGTCGATGCACGCGATGTACCAGTCCCTTTTAATGAAGCGTTTACTGCAAACGGGGACCGGGCCGCCTGGGCAAGAAGCTATACCGGCTTTTTGCGAGCCTTTACCGAACCCGTCCTCGCTGCTGCTCTGCCAGACAAGTTACCACAGGAAAACACCGTCGAGAAAATCTATCAACGAATCGAACGCCTGCTGCAGGACCATCCTGATCGATACGAATTTCATTTCATTTCGATCGCCACTTTACTGACACGACTTTAAATATTGAGATTGAGGAATAGACCTATGGGATCAGAATCATCCGAATCAAACTATAACCCACTCACACCAGAAGAAGCCCACGTGATCCTGCACAAGGGAACCGAGCGTCCTTTTATCGGTGAATATACCAACCTCAAGTCAGAGGGAACATTCATCTGTCGCCAGTGCAACGCTCCGTTGTATCGCAGTGAAGATAAATTCGAAAGCCACTGTGGCTGGCCCAGTTTCGATGATGAACTCGACGGCGCCGTAGATCGGTTTCCCGATCCGGATGGTTCTCGCACCGAGATCGTCTGCCACAACTGCGGCGGTCATCTGGGGCACGTCTTTCTGGGGGAACGCATGACCGACAAAAATACCAGGCATTGTGTGAATTCAATTTCAATGAAATTCATCCCCGCCGGCGAAGAACTGCCCGCCGTGATTTCCGCAGACCATTCCTGACCTTACGAACTGCAGGACAGCATCGAACAGCCGGGACGATTGCGAGCCCACTCCGGTCGCTTCCCGGCGTATTCTTCCTGCCCGGGCTGCTCGTCATAAGGATGCCGCAACAGTTCCAGCAATTCATTTACGAGAGAGAAATCGCCCGCTGCTGCTTTATCAATCGCCAGTTGCGCCAGATAGTTTCGCAGCACATATTTGGGATTCAAGAGATTCATCCGTTCCCGCCGTTCCACGTCTGAAGACTGTTCTTCACGCAGACGTTTTAAATATCGCTGCAGCCAGTCCACAATTTTTGCACGTACATCCTCCGTCACTTTTGCGGGATCGTAATAGGCATCCATCAGGGGAGCCATCAACTCAGCTACGTCGGACGTTGGTTCCCCTTCGGCTTTCAAGAATGCCAGTCGGCGGAAGAAAATGGTCATGTCCGTTTCCACCAGTTGCAGTACCTGCTGCAGTTCTTCGATCAGTGGTAAATCGGTTTCTCTCTGCAAAGTACTGAATCCCAGCTTATCTGCCATCATCTGCTGAAAACCCTGTTCGAAACCGTCTGCATACTCATCCAGTGACTGCTGTAGCGGTTCGGCATCTTCAATCAGGGGAAAGATCGCATTTGCGAGCTGCACGAGATTCCATAACGCGATCTGCGGCTGATTCCCAAAGCGATAGCGTCGCCCTGCGGCATCGGTGGTGTTCGGCGTCCAGTTGGGATCATAATCTTCCAGCCAGCCATAAGGGCCATAGTCAATCGTCAGTCCCAGGATCGACATGTTGTCCGTATTCATCACTCCATGCACAAAGCCTACACGCATCCAGTGGATAATCATGTCCGCCGTTCGACGACAGACTTCTTCGAACCAGCGCAGATAGACTTCGCGGCTCGGTTCCCCCAGCTCGGGAAAATCGGTGCGAATTGTATAGTCGACCAGTTTCCGTAATGGTTCAATTTCACCGCGTGACGCGAAGATCTGATAATTTCCGAATCGCAGAAACGATGGCGCGACGCGACATACCACAGCCCCCGGCTCACGCTGGGGATTCCCATCATAAAACATATCGCGCAAAACCTGCTCCCCGGTGAGTACCAGGCTCAGCGCCCGCGTTGTCGGTACTCCCAGATGATACATGGCTTCGCTGCATAAAAATTCGCGCACGGAAGAACGTAACACGGCCAGTCCGTCAGCGGTGCGGGAATAAGGCGTCGGCCCTGCTCCCTTCAACTGCAGTGTCCAGTGTTCCCCTTTTTGATTGAGAACTTCCCCCAGGTTGATCGCCCGCCCATCTCCCAGTTGACCGGCCCAGTTTCCAAACTGATGCCCGCCATAACACATGGCAAACGGGTCCATCCCTTCCAGAACCTGGTTCCCGGCGAAGACCTCGGCAAATTCATCTGATTCGACCGCAGCAGTGGACAGATCTAAAAGTTCAGCCACCTCTTTCGAGTATGCCACCAGTTGTGGCTGTCTCACTTTGGTAGGAGACACTCGAGAGTAACAGGCCTGACTCACCTGTCTGCGAAAATTCTCGGTCTCCGGATCAGCGGGCATTTCCCGGGTAAACTGGTTATCAAATTCAAGATCATGCAGATTTTTGATTGTTTGTTGACTGTTCATACCTGAATTCTATCAGTTGAACAGCCTGAAGAAAAGATACGTACTTTCAGCAACCGCTTACCGAACTCTAAAACAACATTCAGAATTCCAGCTGTTTTACCTTCCGTGAAGCGAGATACGCGGTTAAGACCGTGATTGCAGAAATCGTACCAAATACCGGGGGAAAATGATTTCCTGAGAGATCAAACTGGCCCTGACTCTCAGCCGTAAACAGATTGTTATAGACATGGAGCGGGTCAAATTCCGAGATTCCATGAATAGATGCCATAATCATGGTACTGATAAAAAAGATCGCTAGCGCCATCACGGCTCCTCGTACAGGCTTTTTCCACCAGCAGACCCCCAACACAGCGAGAGAATACATCATGGCATGTAAAACAGGAAAACAGGCGATATACGACCAGCTTAACAGATTTCTGTCATGGATATACTGATTATTAATATAAGGATCCAATGGGGATCGGGAGAGCATGTTCCAACCGAGAAGAATGGTAGTGCCATCTAAGACGGTCAGCACAGCGAACAACCCTACCAGATATTTTAACCAGAACCAGTGGTTCATTTTGAGAGGTCGAGACATCCAGAAATGCCCCAGTCCTGGTGTAAGCTCCGCGGCAAATATTCCCGACCCGACAACCGTCGCCCAGAGTATTCCAATAATCCACATTGCCGATGATAGACTATAAACTGTTAACTGTATCGCTCCGCCTTCCGTATAACTACTCGTAAGAATATTCGCAAACGACATCAGACAGGCTAAGGCGAGTCCAGCCAAAGCTAATGGAACTGACTGTCTCAAATTAATCCAGGTTAGAGAAAAATATTGTCCCCGATGTGGGAACGAGATCCACGAGAATAGTGATGGCCAACTCCAGCGACGATTCTTTCTTCCTGTGAGATCCAAACTCCGCGTTCCATAACGCTGCGTGAACCAGTACCCCAACCCGCAGAGCATCAGTACATTCAAACACAAAGGCAACCAGATACGATTTGAAATATCAAGATCACTGAAACTGCCGACTCCATCTCCATCTCCATAGCCATAATATATAACCATCGACTGGGGAAACAGCACACCAATCCAGTCTTCCAGATAAAACAACCCCGCTCTGGTTAACATCATGCGGGCTTCCGTTGGTAGAATCCAGGCAAACGAAATCGCTGCTCCCAGAAAACCGATGTGTGATTCTTGTCGTCGTCGCGCACCAGCCAGCACTAGAACCATAAATAAAGCAGTCGCCGATACGGAAGCGACACTGGTAACTTTTGCCAACAGGATCAAGCCTGCCGCGGGTGTCAGACTCGTAAGTTCCCCAATGGAGAAACCGGAAGGGTACCCATCTCGACGCTGAGGAACCTGCTCCAGTATCCCCAAAGCCAGAAGTAAAGCGAGTATCATTGATCCCAGAAAGATGGGGCCCACGAGAGAAATGATTCCCCCAACCAACTTTATAACCGCCACCCACGAAAGAGATACCGGTAAGGACGAAGTAAACGGAAGAGTGCCTTGCGTGACTTCGCTCAAACAAACCCGCATCGCCAGAAACACGGTCATGAACATACTGTAGACCATACAGATCGAACCGAAACGGGCAACCGGTGTGCGATATCCTGAGGCCAGCTCATAGATAGTCACATAAACCACACCACACAGAATCCAGGACAGACAGACAAAAAATGTCCGCCTGCGTTCCCGCCATTCTTTATAAAACAGTGACTGTAATACTAAATCCATCTGATAGTTCCCTGAAACGAGCCCGTTTTTTCGACACTGTTGCTCACACAACGATGGGCATTCCCGCCTGAGGCCAGGCTTGCGTACGACCAATCACAAACGATTCAAATATATCATCCAGGCTCAACTCGACAATTTGGTGTTCGACCCCCAGTGCAGTCAGCTGTTCCATGAATGGTTCCGCCCCGTCGACGGTCACAACAAACTGCGATTCCCAAACTCGAATATCTAATAATCCGGGAGGGGGCGTGACTCCTGCTATTTCCACTGAATTCAGCACAAAGCGTTTGACCTCGGATCGCAGTGTTTCCGTCGCAGACTGTCGAATGATCTTTCCTCCATCCAGAATCGCCACGGCATCGGCGACTGCTTCGACTTCATCCAGCAGATGCGAACTGAACAGCACCGTCCGACCCGCTGCCTGCAGATGTTCAATCAGATCACGATTGAATTCTTTACGGGCAATCGTATCCAGCCCCAGAGCCGGATCGTCGAGAATAACCACATTCGGCTCATGCGCCAGGGCCAGCGTCAGTCCCAGTTTGACGTTCTGCCCTTTGGAAAGCCGCTCAATCCTCTGATGACGGGGAATATGGAACCGTTCCAGATAGTCGTCCGCCAGTGACTGATTCCAGGCCGGATAAAAAGGATTCAGAAAATGGCACAATTCCACCGCCGTCATCCAGCCATACATCGTCTGATCTTCCGCCAGATAACCGACGCGACGGCGTAGCTCAATCGCTTCCTTAGTGGGATCGCAGCCATCCACTTGTATTGAACCGGCATCTGGTTTCAGCAACCCCAGCAACATGCGAATCAGTGTGGTCTTTCCGGCTCCATTTCTGCCCAGCAACGCCAGTGTCTGTCCCCGGGGAATCTCCAGTGAAACATTTTCCAGTACAACATTCTTACCAAACTGTTTTTGGACCTGATCAATTTTGATGGCTGCTGCTGACACGTTCGACTCCTGTGAAATAGATGACGTTTCCAATTCTGTCTTGTGTTATTGACGCGTTGCTGCTTCTGTTTTCAACTCCCGTTTTGCATCCGCAATTGAGGTTGTCAACAGCTTCCTCAGTTCAGCCGCTGTGAGCCCCAGCAGCAATCCCTGGTGAACCACCGCTGAAAATTCCCGTTCCAGTTGCTCCCGCTGCTCCGCCAGTTGCTGACGATTTTCGGAAATGGCAGCTTGGGGTAACACAAACGTGCCCTCCCCATGTCGCATTTCCACCAGCGATTCAGCTGCCAGTCGCTCATACACTCGAACCACAGTATTAACGTTCACACCCAGCCGCGTTGCCAGCTTACGTACGGAAGGAAGACTGTCACCCGGCTGCAAAGTCCCGGAAAGACAGTGCGCCCGGATCTGCTCCATAATCTGCCGAGAGATCGGCGTTGAAGAACCACGTTCGATTCGGATATGCATAAAAACCCACCCCAAAGAGTACACAGTACCATAACAGTACAAATTGGGGTGTCAACATTAATTCCTGGAGATTCAATAATCACTCATACTTAATGTGCTCACACAAGTTTTTGTTTCAGCGAAAGACTTGAAGTCGGCACTATGCTGTCGCTGTCAAACTGAAAGGGGAAGACAAACCGCGGGCCACCTGGTTCAAACTGGAACTCGATCCTCCATTCGGTCATTTCGCCTACCTGCTTCAGGCCATCGAACACATGTTTCACACTGGAGAACCCGCCTATCCGGTCGAGCGTACCCTGCTGACCACCGGTACCCTGGACGCGATCATGCACAGTCTGGCAGAAGACGGTAAACGCATTGAAACGCCGCAACTGGCCATCGATTACACACCCACCAACTGGCCGTATGCGAATCAGCCTGACAAATCCTGACATTCAATGTGAACGCTATTTCAAGACATCGCTCAAACGTTGTGCCAGAACGCTGACCTGATCTGCTCTCAGACACAGTGGGTTGACCGTCAGCAGACCAGAATGCAGCCGGGCATGACCGACATACACCGCAGGTGTACCCTGCCTCAATTTCCGGCAGACATCAAAGGCTGTTCCGACTTTGTCTTCTTTAACCTGAATCTCCAGCAGCGGCCAGCGTTCACTGCATTCCGGTATCACCAGAGAACAGACGGCATTCACATTCGCCTGTTCCAGTTCCCCTGCGATCTGCTCCAGCCAACGGCGGAACTCCTGATTCTGCGCATCATAGGCCCCGAAAGAAAACAGTTCTAATGCGGTCAGCAACGCAATGATCTCTTCTTTCGAAACTTTCAAGGCGCGACCTATTCCGTGGCGGGGAATGCCATCGAACAGAGTCAGGTCAATCAGATCGGCCGGAGGATCCCACAACTGACCATGATCGTCCATGTCCAGCATCTGTAGCGCGGCCGAAGAAATCAGTTCTCGTTTTCCACACAACAGACCAGTTGACTGCGGACCGCGTATTGCTTTTCCTCCGCTGAAGGCGACCAGGTCAGCTCCCGTAGCGGCAATCGTTTTCAGATTGGATCGCGGCGGCACTTCTCCCGCCGCATCAACGAGAACCGGAATCCCCCGCTGTTGAGCAACTTTAACAACTTCACTCAACGCCGGTTGAGAATCCGACGCATGCACATAGACAATGCCCGCAGTTTGCTCATTGATCGCAGCAGCATACTCCCAGGGCTCCGTTCGTCGTACACCGGCATTCGAAACAATTTCATTAAAACCGACTTCTACCAGCCGCGCCCCGGAAGCACGTACGGCATGATCGTATCCGCTCCGCTGTTCTCGCGCGATGATGAATTCATGCGAAAAACCGTCACAGTGAGGCAGTTGTTCCATCCGCCTCAAATCATGCCGGGCCAGTATCGCAGCCGCTCCCAGTGTCAACGCTCCTGCAGCACCGGAGGTCACCAGGCCGGCTTCTGTACCGGTATGCTCGGAAATCTTGCGTGAAGCTGCCGCCTGCAACTGCTCTAATGAAACTGAAACCTCAGACGCCTGTCGAAAAGCTTCCAGCACTTCTTCAGGCATTGGCGCACCACCCAAACGGGTCACACTTCCACAGGCATTGATGATTGGCTCCACGCCGAAGCGATGATAGATACTCACCCGCGACTCACTTTCCCTATTTCTGGAGTGCCTGGTTTTTGAAGACATCCTGTGTGTATATCCCTTTCCCGGGAAATCCACAATGTTGCCTTCTCTAGTGCAACAGCCCCCGACAGCTCGCAACGATCTACATACGGTTGCAATACGGAAACTGCTGATTCCGGTGTTTCTGCAGAGGCGATACTTGCCAGAACTCCATTCGATGCCAGAATGAGAATTGTCAGGAGTCGAATCCGAAAACTCATACGTGTCCTTCAACTGTTAGAGTTCATCTTTCACGGCACTCATCTTACCGAACAGGCATGATCAAGGTAAAGCTGGCAGACCAGAAACAGAGTGTATCGTTATTATCAATCAGATGAATTAATTCTCTGTGTTACATTATGGTACGGGCTTTTTTCCTGAATCCGGGCAATCATGAACAACTGCACTATAGCCGAGACTCTCGTTTTGTCTATGATTGAGTGTAGACTGCAGGTTCTGATAATCGCCTGCCCAGCACAATATCGACTTAAAATACTAATCCAAACTGGAATGAGATAGCTTTATGAATCGTCCCACCAACCTGGCGGAACTCCGCGAAAGCGACTGGAAGAGCAAAACAGTAAAACGCGAAATTTATGACAATCTCATGCAGGCCCTGCAGGGGGGGGATGAACTCTTTCCCGGAATTGTCGGCTACGACGACACAGTGATCCCCGATATCGTTCTGGCACTTCTCTCAGAGCATGACATGCTGTTCCTGGGAGAGAAAGGCCAGGCCAAAAGCCGCATCATGCGATTACTGGTCCGGTTTCTTGATCCCGAGATCCCCTATCTGGATATTCCGGAGTCCCCCGTACACGATGATCCCTACCAGCCGATTACCAGTATCGGAAAAAAGTTTCTCGCGAATACTCCGGAACACGAAGTCCCCATCGCCTGGTGGCCTCGTGAAGACCGCTATGCAGAACGTCTGGCCCCCGGTACGAAATTCGCCGATGTGATCGGTGAAATCGACCCCGCCAAACTCGCGCACGGGGAAAGCATGTCCGCGGAAAGTGCCCTGCACTTCGGGCTGATTCCCCGCATGCATCGTGGCATCTTTGCCATGAATGAACTTCCCGAGCTGGATGAACTCGTGCAGGTCGGCCTGTTTAATATTCTGGAAGAACGAGACGTGCAGATTCGCGGTTACCCCATCCGCTTCGATCTGGATATGCTGATTCTGTTTTCCTCCAACCCGTCCACTTTCAATCGCAGCGGAAAAGTCATCCCGCAGTTGAAAGACCGGATTGGCTCGGTCATTCACACCCATTATCCCCGTGACCGCGCCCTGGGGATCGAGATTATGGAGCAGGAAGCCAGCGTGGAACTGGAAGGTGAAGTCCCTGTCGTCATTCCCTATTTCATGCGGGAAATTATCGAACAGATCACGGTTGCCGCCCGGGCATCGAAATATGTCGACCACGACTCAGGCGTGAGTGCCCGCTTCAGTATTGCCAATTATCGGATGATGGTTGCCGCGGCTCGCAGACGGGGTGCCGTCCTCAATGAAAAACCGGCAGTCCCCCGCATCAGCGATCTGGGGCATCTCTACTCTTCTTCTCTGGGAAAACTGGAACTGGATCTGATGGGCGCCAATCAGATGTCCGAACGACAGGTCCTGGACGCCATCGTCGCACAGGCAATTCAAGATGTCTTCCAGGAATACATCGTAGAACACGGTCTGGCAGAAATTGGCGAAATCTTTGCGCAGGGTATCAAAATCGAAGTCGGTGACATGCTGCCTTCCTCTGAATATGCCGAACGACTGAAACGGGTCCCCCCTGTCTGGGACAAAGCCTTTGAAGTCAATGCATCGGGCGATGAAGCCATCCGGGCATCCTGCATCGAATTTGTGTTAGCGGGTCTGTATGCCAACAGCAAGATTTCGCGTTCTCAGGATCATGGCCGCATTGTCTATGAAATATGAACGTCACACACAACTTCTACGACAACTCTCCCAAGAGAGATTGAGATACGACTATGTCTGATAAACGACTGACCGGCGGGATTATTCATACGTACCAGAAGTACGACCCGAAACGTATCCCCGATCCGATGCAACCCCCTCCCGACCTGGTCTCCCCCGCTTTGAATCACATGATGTATTATGGTTCCATGCGGGAACTGACGGAGGAAGAACTGGCACGGGCGATTAAACTGGATCCCAGCCAGATCGCCGGACTGGGGCCCAGCCTGGATGCACTCGTCGCCATGCTGGAAGAACGGAAACGTAAGATTCTGGAAACGTACGAAACGGACAGCGTCCGCAAAAAAGCCCGCCGCACTTATCGTGATTTCGCCAGACAGATGCAGCCCCCCCGTCGCCTGAAAGATTACTTTAAACAGGCGGTCCGCGAAGAGCAGATCTACGACCTGGAACGAATCTGGTATAAAACAGAAGATGACAGCAGTCCCTTTGCCCGCGGGCTGGTTCAACTGGTGGATCGTCTGGGTGACAAATACGAAATCGATGAGCTGGCATCCAAGTATTACTTCACCGGACAAACGTCGATGACGATTCCGCAGGCCCTCGAAATCAAAGCCGAGCTTGAGAAAATCGACGAACTGCTCAAGCAGCTGGAAGAAGCCCGCGAGACCGCACAGATCGCCATCATCGATATGGAAGCCCTGTCCGAATTCACACAACCGGGCGACATGGAAACGCTGAATGCCCTGCAGAAACAGGTCCGCGACCTGATGCGGGAGATGGCCGATCAGCAGGGACTCGAGTTTTCCAAAGGCCAGTTTCGGCTGACCCCCAAAGCCTACCGTCTGTTCCAGAGTCGCATTCTGGAAAAGATCTTCAGCGACCTGCAGGCATCACGCACCGGACGCCACACAGGTCCCGTGGTCGGCGAAGGAGCCGTGGAACTGCCTACCACCAAACCCTACGAGTTCGGCGACTCCGTTTCGAATATGGACATCACGCAGTCCTTCACGAATGCGATTCTCCGCGATGGTCCCGGCTTACCCATTCGTCTGAAATCAGATGACCTGGTCATTCACAAAACTCGCAACACTCCCAAGTGTGCTACGACCGTACTAATGGACATGAGCGGTTCCATGCGCTACGAAGGTCAATACGTCAACGTCAAGCAGATGGGCCTGGCACTGGAAGCATTAATTCGCGGCGAATATCCCGGCGACTACCTGCAATTCATCGAGATGTATACCTTCGCCAAGCCGCGAACAGCAGCAGAAATTGTCGAGCTGATGCCCAAGCCGGTCACCATTTTTGATCCTGTTGTGCGTCTGAAGGTCGATATGAGTGACGCAAAAATCAGCGAACAGATCGTTCCACCACACTTCACGAACATTCAAGATGCCCTGCAGCTCTCACGACATTTCCTCGCGCTGCAGGACACACCCAACCGCCAGATTATTCTGATCACTGACGGACTGCCCACCGCGCACTTCGAAGGCGAGCAACTTTACCTGCTCTACCCTCCGGATCCCCAGACCGAAGCCGCCACAATGCGGGAAGCCCATCTATGCAAACGCGAAGGCATCACCATTAACATCTTCCTGATCCCCAGCTGGTCACAGTCCAGCGAAGACATCCAGTTCGCGCACCGCCTGGCCGAAGCGACCCAGGGCCGCGTCTTCTTCACCGCCGGCCGCGATCTCGACCGCTACGTCGTCTGGGATTACGTCTCCCATCGCCGGGATATCATCGGGTAACGAAATCAGGCCCGGGTGATCGAATCAACAAATCTGAAGCCAGATTCCTTTATTCCAGGTAAGGACGCACCTCACCACCCACCCCGTCAGCGGCACCATTCGCCTGCAGGACTGAACATCCCACATCTGCTGCGACACATTTCCACACTCCCGCTGCATAAACTGAACTTGACCGCTGCGCGCCACCAGCGATAAGCACCTAACTGAGTCGCGCGCGTGACCAGTTTACAGTGCACCGAAACACGGGCCACCTGTTCTGACTCTTCACTACAAATGAGCCGGTTTTTTCCAGATTTGCAGTTCGCATTTTAACACCCGTTCGTGATGTAACCCTGCGGGTCGACACACATCGCAAAGCTTCGCCCCGAAACCGCCCCGACGTCGCAGCAGCTCGGTTCCCTGTCAACCCGTATCGCCACATTTTATTGTTCATCCCCCTTGACCTCCCCAAGTCTTTCCACAAAATAATCCACCATGAATAACCCCACATGCAACGAAACCACAGACCACAAAAAACAGATCGAACACCAGAATGAACCCACAAAGACAACAAGTTTTCAATGTCCCCTCCCCCGAGCGCGTGCCACTGTCGGCTTGCCCGACCGTATGCGAACAACCAGCCCGCCATCTAATAAAACAGGGTGAGCCCGAATAAAATTCGGGCCGAGCGCAGCGAGCAGGAGGTCGCAGCTCCCACGTACCATCCAGCACCAGACTTTCCGCACCCATTCGGCACGGCCGGACAAGCCGGCCATGGCACCCAGAAACCTCTTAAGTAATTGTAATCTTCCCTGCCAGATCAAATGTGCGTGTGCCATCTGTCGGCTTGCCCAACAGTGCTGGTGCGAACGTCCCTTACCTGTTTCATAAAGCATTATAAAAGAAGTTCCCCCAACCCGTGCAGATGAAAATCCCGAACCACTGATCAATCAAAAGAAGGTTCAAAAAGGTGTCATCGATATTCACCATAGGATTAAAAAGGTGTCAGGAACCTTATATTTAAGGTTCCTGACACCTTTTTAATCTATCAACCCGGCATTGCGACCCATGGGAACAGATGAGACACCACGAACAACACAAAACGGCACGAAAGAAACAACGGGTGAGCCTGGATGTAATCCGGGCCGAGCGCAGCGAGCAGGTGGTCGCAGCTCCGACGTTCGTTCCAGAACCAAGCTTCCCCTGCTCTGTTTTCACGGCCGAACGAGCCGGAAAATAGCTCACGTTTTGTGGTCAGGAATCAGCAATACTTCCCAGAATCAGGGACTCCCCTGACGCCAGACAGTCAGACAGCCGAAGTGCTGCTGTTGCAGTGAAGTGATCAGCTGCTGACCGGACTTGCCATAGCGGTCAGCATTCAATGCCATCGCCTGTGTGGCGTGTTTCCGTGCCTTGGCCGTCTGTTGAGTATCTTCATAAAACTGGGCGAGTAAGAAATGCTGGTCGGCTTGAGGTGCCAGTGACAACGCCGATAAATACGCACTTTCTGCTTCTTCATAGTTCCCTCGTTTCCTTTCAGCAAATGCAATCCCTTTCCAGGCAGAGACGATCCCCGCCTGTTGCTGTTCTGAATGCGGCAATCGTTTCCAGGCATTCAGGGACTTTTGGTACCAGTCTTCACTTTCTCCCCATTGCTCCTGCTGTTGATAGATATTTCCCAGCAACTGACAGCTGAGGGGACTGACGGTCTGTTGATCTTTCCAGGGAGCCAGCACGCGGATCGCTGCTTCGCCTTTTCCCAGGATGGTCAGGAGCCTGGCCCGCTGGTAGGCCGATTCTTCACTATCTGCAGGCTCCAATTGCATATAAGCGAGGTTACGTTCGATTTCATAACAGCTGCGATCCAGGTCACGGGCCAGATCCCCAGCGGGCAGTCCGCCGATTTTCTGCCAGGGAGCCAGTACACAGACTTCGCGCGTCAAACGCCGCGCCTCTCCCAGACGACCACTGCTCAGCGATTCATCAATGGTTGTTACGATCTCATCCACCCGCGATTGAATATAGATCGCTGGCACCACGACCGCTGTGATCAAGGCCAGCCCCCAGATCAGAGGCCCCTGTTTCCAGGACAAATCAGTGCATGTCCCTCTTCCCGAGACCTGTCCTTCGAGCAGACATAAAGTCAGCATCAGCCAGAAGGCCAGGACTGGTCGTAAAATAATAGACTCCCAGGCATCGTAGCTGCTTAAGGTGCCACTGGGAGGACTGCTGCTCAACGCCAGAATCAGAATCACTGCCGCCCCGATATAGAAAATGATCTGAACCAGTTTAAACAGGGGAGGACTCTGATGGCTGAATATACGATACAACCAGTCAGAGATCAGAATTGCCAGAGGCAACATGCAGATAAAACAGACAATGGCGATATCAACTCGCAGATAAGGCAGGCTGAGACTTCCCGTATTACGGACCGTTGATACCCATCCGCCCATCAGACAGGAAACAATGATCGCCAGTATAATTATCAGGCTGCGACCCGGAGACGCCTTTGTTGTTTCGCACTCACGATCGACTTCGGTCATAGAAGGATCCGTAGAGTGCCCTTGCAGTTTCTGTCGTTTCATGCGCGCGCGGGCCTCCTCGACTTCCAGAGTAAGCCATCATAGGCATAATGCAGAAACGCCATAATCAGATTGGCCGTGAGCCAGAGTTCGAGCAGCTGGGATTCCATCAACCAGGCACCCATCCCCAGAATCACCACAAACACCGCCAGAATCAGTCCCCAGCGAGGCATCAGACGACGAAACAGCGGGGTGGTGGATTGGCCAGACTTCCGGGTTCGATCAACGGACCAGTTCACGATCGCCAGGTATTCAATGGAATGAAACAACGCAGAAACCGTCGTCAGAACCAGCAGCATCATCGGGTTTTGAGCAACCACGGCTCCCAGCATCGCCAGGTACAAAGTCATCACACTGGTAAAATACAGACAGCGGCCGACTGTTTGTGCTTTGAGTTGCCAGAGTTCCCTCAGAATCATCGAGACGGGAATCACAGCAAAGGCATAGTCCAGTATTCCCCACCCCTGACTTGCAGTGGTTCCAGCAGATGCCCAGCTAGCGATTCGGAACGTCACATACAACAGAAAGCCCCGCATCAGCCATTTATCAATCCGCAACCGCCCGGGGGAAAGCCCCCCTGCTTTACGGCCGTAGATACTGTAGATGCCATGGTGCTGGGCGGCAAAATGCCAGGCATTCCAGATATAATCAATCGTAAGCAGACACGTAAGTGCGCCGGTGGAAATCTTGACCGCCACTGGAATGGTCAACAGACAGACCGTAATCAGAATGTATTTTGTCTTGTTGGCCTGCAGGCGATCCCGTTCTAAAAACAGTAACGCCGGCGTAATCCAGCGATGAGGGGTCGTGATAAAATAAACCTGCCAGAAACTGATGCCGCTCTGGATCTCCAGTCCTCCCCACCACTGGAGGAAGACGAGTACAGGCCACCCCAGGTTCGCAAAGAAGAACAGATCGTAGCGGGGATCCACCAGCCAGCCTGACTGTAGGGACTGGCGAAAGCTGGCTACAGAGGATTCTGGCTGTGTTGCCACCACCTGAGGCAGAAGTGTGGTTTGAGTGATTTGCGACATACTTTAGACTGTGTCCCGTTTTACTCCAGCGTCTCCAGAGCCATTTGAGCCCGTATTTAGTCCGACTCACCCCTCTCGGACCAGACATACCAGTTGAGTCATCGATCGAGAAATCGCACCGAGATTTCAGAATCTGCCATCTCGTGTGTCACACATCTTAAGCGTGAATTATTAAGAATCTGTGTGCAAATGAAGAATTTGAATGGAGCGCAGGGACTGACGAGTGAAATCGTCCTGTGACGGCCTGATTCGAACGGAATGTTTCCTGATTTATTTTTCGCGAAGCGCAATTTCAGGACGAAATATCCTGTCAAAATCAGTTTCTTTACTCAGTAATTGAGTAGAAGGAGTGGACAGGGAGATTCTTCCAGATGTCGCGCAGCAGGGAATTTCTGGCCGATCAGAGATACTGAAATACGACTGCCGACGCCAGAGATTACCAAACTTGTGGAGTGTCATTTTTAAATTTTGGGTTGATAGAAATCACGAGAGTGCGACAGCGGAGCACGTCAACAACATCCACAACCCTCAATTTCCAGCTTGACAAAGCACTCGTTAGCCGGCTGGCTGTTCGGGATTGAATCCTTGAATTTTCTGGCCATGCGGTTTGATGAGCGAGTTGTCATCCGCAATGCGAATAAAAGCGGTGCTGCTCTTTCCTGAAGCCAGTTCTTTCACCCGTACAGTCCAGACCCCTGCTTTATCGTTGGGGGCAATCTGCAGTTGAAAACTCAGTTCGCCATCCTGGAGCGCACGGTATCCGGACATCTCTGCCACACGCCCTTCCGCATCCTCAATCGATACATCCACGGGAATCACAGCGGCAACCGGCTGTCCCTGCTCATCAGTCACCTTAATCGAAACCGTTCCCGTTTCCCCTCTCTTCAAGGAGTCCGGAACTTGAACGCCTACCTGATCAATGGGTTGATCAGTACGCAGATAAATCCTGCCTGCCCCCGGTCCCAGCTTCACATTAGCTGTCTGCTGTTGATGAGAGGATGTGGTATGGATCTGCTGATGCTGAACCAGATCATAAAAATGACCAGCCTTGCGATTCACAGACAATGTGGTTTCCGCAGGCAGACCGTTTTCCATGACGCGGCCATGATGCCCCACATAATCCCCGAATTCACGATTGTCATTCACCACAAAAATATAATCCGCGTGAGAGGATGATCGGATATAAGGAATTACATTCGGATTGGAAGAATCGATAGCGCGTGTATATTTACCGGTAAGTGCCTGCCGCAGTTCTTCCGCCTTCTTTTGCAACTCATGTTTATCAAGATCCGCTTTGCCAGTCCGGTTATAGGAGGAAATGCGTATATCTGGCTTGACTGCCGGTGAAACCCGTTCGTCAGCAATTACAATTCCACCCCGCTGCTGGAAGTCTTTGATCGCCTGCAGGATCGATTCGGTAATGACATCACAGTCCATCATCACCAGTACTTTGTACTGATCCAGGCCTGACTGCTTGATCGACTCATCGAATACGACGTCTGTCTGTAAGCCGGCCCACTGCAGTACCTGGTGGGCATCTCCCAGCCAGTAACCGTTCCAGCCATAAGTTCCCCGTCTGGCGAAAACCTGAGAAGCAAAGCTTTCATAAAAGGCAATGTCATTTTTTGCAGCAGGCATCGTTTTCAACGCGGGTCCCAGAGGCTGAATGACGTCGTGAATCAGACGCTCCAGTTCATTCTGGGTCTGTGAATTGGTATAGCGATAACCGCCGGACCCGTCAGTTGGTACCAGCGACTGCCAGCCATGATACATGATCCCTTTGATGGGACGGGAGATTTTAGCCCAGAACGCTTCGCGTAAATGGATGGGAGAGATCGTAATGAAGGCGGCATCGGGTTGCTCCTCTTCCCAGTGCGCCAGCGTCTCCGGTCCATCGCCTGGTTTCTTTGAAATCGGCGCGGTCTGCGATCGATACCAGATGATCTGTGTCATATTCATCACGTCCTGATGCTTCCCGGAACCTTTCGCCATGGCAAAGAGTTCGTCCCCGACAACATTAATACGGATGGGATCCGGATAACTGTAAGTCCAGTGTGAAAGCACATCCACATTGCCACCGGAGCCAAATACACTGGCTACCCGCATCGCCGGGTCATACCAGGTCCAGAATTTCTTCGCAGTCGAATTCAGACCGCGTTCCAGATCACTGTTTAATTCATTCCAGCCATCCCCTGTTTTCCAATGCCACTTGTAGTAGACATACAGTGGATCGTCATCCGGGACGACGCGGTCAGCAGGAAAATCTTTCAACTTCTTATAGTCCACTCCCCGCGGTGGTCCCGCTTCTGCTGGGATGTCAATTCCGGCGAATTTTTTAAATGCTTCCCGGTCATGCTCATGAAAACAGGGACGTGAATGCCCCCGGACTTCAGTATGCAATAGAGCTGCATCCAGCGCGGGATAATCCTGATACGTCTGTGCCAGGGAAGCACCCACGTTATAGGTAAACTCTTTGATTTCCGGTATCAGCGGACAGATATCTTCGCGTGAGGAATGCGTGGTTCCATCCCGATTCACACGTTGTAGTGATTCACGCGATCTCAGATAGGAACCGGGGGACAGAGATGCATAAAAAGAAATACCGTTGGCCAGTCCCCGATCCAGACCCGCACGCATTTCAGCCACATTCTCTTCACTATCGGCCAGGGTGGGTTTTCCTGCTTCCAGAATTTTCGAATAATTGGCCCTGGTTCCCACGGCATGGGTAAACCCGATTTTCTTCAAGCGATCAATTTCGCCAATCCCGGCTCCCCACATGATGACAGGAAACTGGTCCGGTAATTTTCGGCTCACAATCTGAATCGGAAATGCCGCCTCCGCAGTTGTCCCGGCAGGCCCCGCGGTTTTCAACCGAGCCGTCAATTGATATTGATCCGGGCGTAGGGCGGTATTTAATGGAAACAGAACCTGTTGTGGTTTTCCCGAATTCAGATTTTTCAGAGTGGAAGTTCCCTGGACATCGCCATTCAGTAACCAGGTGACCGTCGCTTCTGGAAGAACGTCGGCTTGCAGGATCGTGACCTGAAAGGCGAGTGACGGATTCTGCTCCATGCGAATATAACAGGATCGCTGTGTAAGTCGATCAAAGCGAACCGGACGAAATTCCAGTTCACCACTGCTGATGCGGACCTGATCGACCAACCCCGGAAAGCCACCGTAGTTACTTCCGTTACGATCCCCGATCGTTAACGGTCTCGTCCCGGCTGTGATCGCTCCCACGCCGGCAACGGTCTTTTCGCCATGTGGTAATCCATTGACCAGGAAACGGCCACGACCGGCCCCATCATACATAAAGACGATGTGATACCAGGTTTCTGGTTCCAGTTGCAGCGGATCGGAATACCAGGTTTCTGAAAAATCACCAAAGCCAAGAACGGCCCTCAGCGTTCGGGTACCGGTCCGTCCTGCCGGATTAAACAGGAGTTGATAATCAGTATGGCTCACGTATTTCTTATCGAGCAGATAAGCTGTGTTTGCTTTCTCAATGTCTGCTTCAGGCTTGATCCACGTTTCCAGAGTGAATGCACCACGTGGTGAGAGTTTCGCAGAATTTTTGACGGATGCACCATGACGTTTGTCTTCCACGGGAAAACCAGGGAAAGAACGCATCGCTGCGCCAAATTTTCCCTGGACTTCAATTTCAGTGCCATGAAATGTTGCCTGATGACCATTCCCGGAAAGATCAGCACCAGGATTGGCTCCGTCAAACGTCCATAACCCCAAAACATGCGGACCCGTGGCATTTTCTTTTGTATATTGTGACTGCCAAGGTTCCTGTAACGCGATTGAACCGGTATCAGCAGCAGGAAGGCTGGCAACAGCGCCGAGTGATACTAATAACAGAGCAGCAGATTGAATCAATTTTCGCATGAACGCAAACTTTCGAATTCCATGTTGTAGGAGTCTGTGGTGCAGGCAGCAATTATTTAACACAGTTTAACAATGGTGCAGGCAGCAATTATTTAACACAGTTTAACAATCAGCGGCACCGAAGAAAACTGTCTCGCTTCTGACATTTGTCTACAATGATTGGCACGATGATTCTTATCGAATCCCGAGACGGATTTGTTCGCTGGAATGATACCTGTTAGGATGCAGTCAGCGTTTCTCGCAAGCCGCTCATTTACAGTCTCTCCTTTCGCTGCACTGACAGGTTATGTCCACTGAAACTCAACAGGCTCCAGAAAGAATTCCCCCTTTAATCGTAATGAGCGATCTGGACGGCACATTGCTGGATCATGATTCGTATTCGTATGCGCCCGCAGTCCCCGTCATGACACGATTACATACAGCGGGAATTCCTCTGATTCTGAATACCAGCAAAACAGCTGCTGAACTGGCTTCGCTGCGAGAAGCACTGAATAATACCGATCCCTACGTGGTAGAAAATGGTTCTGCCATCTATTTGCGGGATTCATCCTCGATGACAACAATGTGCTCCCCTGCACAATTATCAGGAAATGACGTGCATGTTTTAGGCGCACGCAGAACGGAAATTCTGGCGATCATTCAAAATCAACGACGCCAGGAAAATTTCCTGTTTACCGGATTCTCTGACATGAAAGTCTCTGAAGTCATTGCATATACGGGATTATCGGAATCCGAAGCAGAGCAGGCGATGACCCGGGAATTTTCAGAGCCTTTAATTTGGCAAGACTCGGCACATCAATTGCGTAAGTTTGAAGCACTGATTGCCAATCATGGTCTGCGGCTGCTGCGAGGTGGCCGGTTTGTGCATGTGATTGGCGCGTGTGACAAAGGAAAATGTCTGCAGTGGTTCAGGGAGTGTTATCGCCGTTCCGGTAATCCCATTCCTCGATTCGTGGCACTTGGTGACAGTCAGAATGATGTCGCCATGCTGAACGCGGCAGACATCGCGGTCATTGTGCGCTCTTCCCATCACGAACCTCCCGATCTTGAGAAGCAATCTTCGGTCATCATTACTGAAGAGACAGGCCCACAGGGATGGGCTGATGCGTTAACCCAGATACTGGATGAAACACTGACCTGATCATTCCGGTTTTGGCGCTCAAACATCGATCATGGAGATCTGGTATGGGAGACTTTTACCAAAACGGTATCATTACGACGTTACACAATCTTTCGTCACGACCCATTGATGAAATGGAAGCAGAACTGCTTCAGTTTTCTCAAATCCGCCCGATGAGCCTGGTGCTGCCCTGTCTGTACAGCGAACTGGAAGGACCCGCTCTCGATAAAATCGTCACAGAGCTGGCGAAAGTCCAGTATCTGAACGAAATTGTAATTGGCCTGGATCGGGCAGATGAAACACAATACAAACACGCCATTCAGTTCTTCAGCCGCCTGCCCCAGAAACATCGGATTCTCTGGAACGATGGACCCCGGCTGCAGGAAGTCAATAATGTCCTGCAAAACCAGGGTCTGGCTCCCAATGAACTGGGGAAAGGCTGCAATGTCTGGTACTGCCTGGGTTATATTCTGGCGCAGGGCACTTCTGCCTCTGTCGCTTTGCACGATTGTGACATTCTCACTTATGATCGCAATCTCCTGGCACGATTGATTTATCCCGTAGCCAATCCCAGTTTCAACTATCAGTTCTGCAAAGGATATTATGCCCGAGTGGCTGACAGTAAAATGAATGGTCGGGTAACCCGACTGCTGGTCACACCGCTGTTAAGGGCATTGAAAAAAATACTCGGCTCACTGGATTATCTTGAATATCTCGACAGCTACCGCTACCCTCTGGCAGGCGAGTTTTCTTTTCGCGTTGATGTCATCAACGATATCCGGATCCCCAGCGACTGGGGGCTGGAGATTGGCGTACTCTCCGAGGTGAAGCGGAATTTCTCGACCAACCGTCTGTGTCAGGTCGACATCGCTGACTGCTATGATCACAAACATCAGAACCTGTCTGTAGACGATGCCCAGGCGGGGTTGTCAAAAATGTCGATTGATATTTCGAAAGGCATCTTCCGCAAGCTGGCTACAAACGGCGTCGTCTTTTCTACCGAAACCTTTCGTTCGATTAAAGCCACTTATTACCGTATTGCTCTCGATTTTATCGAGACCTATCGAAACGATGCCACCATTAATGGGCTGGTGCTGGATATCCATAACGAAGAGAAAGCGGTTGAGCTGTTCGCAGAAAATGTGTTAAAAGCGGGTCTGCATTTTCTGGATAATCCGATGGAAACACCGTTTATCCCGAGCTGGAATCGTGTGCAAAGCGCCGTTCCGGATATTTTTGCGAGCCTGTGTGCTGCAGTGGACGATGACTATCGGGAGTTTGCCTGAAACCATGAGTGATCCAGTTGAGCATTCCGCTGTCAGTGAGTATCAGTTCCTGGTAGAGAACCATTTAAAGACCATTTATCCCGGAATCGATCAGAGTGCCTTTGCCTGGGAACTGATACAGATCATGTGTCCCGATGGAAAATGCCAGACGCCTCAGACGCACCAGAACCACTGGGATCAGAAAAACGTGGTGATGATCACCTATGGTGACAGTCTGCTCACGGAGGAGCAGCAGCCACTGGAAACGCTACTGCAGTTCTCGGAAGAATTCCTCAAAGAAACCATCAGCGGCATCCATATCCTCCCGTTTTTCCCTTTTAGCTCAGACGATGGCTTTTCCATCATTGATTACCACCAGGTAAATCCGCGACTGGGTGACTGGACTCACATCAATGCCATCGCAGAAAAGTATCAGCTGATGTCAGATCTGGTGATCAATCACTGCTCCCGCCAGAGTGAATGGTTCCAGCAGTTCCGACGTGGAGAATCGCCGGGTAAAGATTATTTTTTCTGTGCCTCTCCTGAAGACGATTTATCTGAAGTAGTCCGCCCGCGCATCAGTGAACTGTTAAGCCTGATTGAAACTCCCGATGGCCCACGATATGTCTGGTGCACATTCAGTCATGATCAGGTTGACTTGAATTTTTCTCACCCCGGGCTGCTGCGGGAAATCGTCAAAATTGTCAAGCTTTACCTGGACCAGGGGGTCAATATTTTTCGGCTCGATGCGATCGCCTTTATCTGGAAGGTGGCAGGAACGAGTTGTCTGAGTCTGCCGGAAACACATGAAGTCGTGCGACTCATCCGGACATTGATCCAGTTCGTGGCACCAACTGCGATGATCATTACTGAGACCAACATTCCCAACAGGGAAAACCTGGCTTACTTCGGAAACTCAAATGAAGCGCATGCGATCTATAACTTCTCACTCCCTCCGCTGCTGGTGAACGCCATGCTGTGTGGCAGCTGTCAGCATTTGAAGACCTGGATGATGAGCATGCCCCCTGCCCTGCATGGCACAACGTACTTGAATTTCATTGCCTCACATGACGGAATCGGACTCAGGCCGGCTGAAGGTCTGATGAGCGAAGAAGAAATCGGAAACATGGTCGCCATGATGGAACGGTTTGGTGCACGCATCTCGATGCGATCTCTCGCGGGAGGAGTCATGCGTCCCTATGAAATTAATATCTCGCTGATCGACGCGATGAAAGGCACTCTGGAGGGGGAAGATGAATGGCAGGTCGAACGCTTCCTCTGTGCGCACGCCATCATGTTTGCATTGGAAGGGATTCCCGCAGTCTATATCCACAGTTTCCTGGGAACACCCAATGATCATGCGGGCGTCGCAGAGACCGGACAGAATCGTTCGATTAACCGCCATCGCTGGGATTATCACAAACTGGCACTGGCCCTCGCCGATGAAACTTCCCTTCATGCGCAGGTCTTCCAGGGAATGTGCCATCTGCTGAAAGTACGACGTCAGCAACCGGCGTTTCACCCGAATGCCACGCAGTTCACCTTGCATCTGGGAGACTCTGTCTTTGCCTTCTGGCGCCAGAGCATGGATCGCCAGCAGAGCATTTTCGCCCTCAATAATGTTTCCCACCAGGAACAGATCGTCCCCTTATCAGAAATCAACCTGATCGGAACGGATAACTGGACCGATCTGATCAGCGGCGAATTATACTCCGATCTGCGCGCAGAACTGGTCCTGAAACCGTACCAGGTGATCTGGCTGACCAATCGGTGGTCGCACGATTAATCCCAGGCTGACATTTCAGGAATGATCAGACCTGATTCTGAAAACAGAGTTCATATCCATCGGGATCTTTGAGAAACAGTTGATTCATCCCGTAAAAGGCCACCTGGGGAGGCTCCAGGTTCAATCCCTTTGCTGAGAATTCCTCAAACATCAGCTGCGCGTCAGGACAGAGAAAAAAGAAACCCACACCTTTAATACGTTCTGCTCTGACTCCATCCTCATCGGGACAGGCCGATTGCAGCATCAGCGCCGCGGCCCCCCGTTCCAGTCGGCACCACATGATTTTTCCTTCAGGTTCCCATTTCATACTGATTTCAAACCCCAGTTTGTCAGTATAAAAGGCAACGGAAACGTCAATGTCCTCAACAAACAGGAGAGGCACCAGTTCCTGGATCGTATTATTTTCCAGCGACATGACTGCACCTTATGATTTCGGGAAAGGATTGCCCACAGGGCCTCTTAATCATCGGTTTCACGATGCACGGTTTCAGGCGAAAATGCGGGCAGACAGATGGCGATATACTCCGCTCCTGCTTCACCCGGCGTGCTGTAGCGAACCCATTCACCGGCATCCAGAATAATCGCCTGGCCCGTTTTGACTTCATAAATCCCCTGCTTTGTTTCCACGTGCAGTACGCCTTTCAATACAACTGACATCTCCTGGAACTCGGGAGATTGCGCAGGCTCAACCCAGCCACCAGGAGAAACCATACGAGCCACGCTGATCGTTTCATCTCCTGTATTCACGCGGCCCACAAATTCTTCAATCTGTTTGGGTTTGTTACCGGCTGCTTTTACAATGGTGGGAAGTTCAATATAACGAGGCATGCTGGCTCCTTTTAAAAAATGACACTCCACTAGGAATGCAATATGTGAATGCTTATCATAATAGCACAATCTGAGAATCAAGCTATTAATAAACAATCCTGTCACTCTGTTCCATTCGGACCTGCTGAATCCATTTTTTCCCGGAGCCTGAACATGTTGACCAGTTTACTGCTTCCCGTCCTGTTGTCAGCCATTGCCCTGTTTTTCGCCAGTTTTCTATCCTGGATGGTCGTGCAGCTTCATAAGGATGACTGGAAAAAAATGGAGCAGGAAGATGAGTTCCTCAAAGCAATGCAGGATCTCAATGTGCCCGTTGGCAGCTACATGTTTCCGGGATGCCAATCGTCTGATGAGATGAAAAGCAAAGAGTACCAGGAGAAATGGAACACAGGCCCCTGCGGTGTGATGACAGTGTATCCCAAAGTCAATATGGGCAAAAACCTGGGTCTGACGTTCGTATTCTTTCTGGTCATCAGTTTTTCACTCGCTTATCTGGCCACGCTGGCGATTCCGCCCGGCGCAGAATTCATGACGGTTTTCCGCTTTATGTCTACTGCCGGACTGTTGACCTTTTTAGCGGCTACGATTCAACACGCGATCTGGTTTCATAATCGGATCACAGTCCATATCATAGAATCCATCGCTTATGCTGCCATCGTTGGTACCATTTTTGGTCTGATGTGGCCCGCTGCTTAATTTTTCTATTCCTGTTTTCAATTTAAAAACTGAGGTATATCAATGACTGTCTCACTACCGCTGTCAGGTCAAAGGTTTCTTCTCTTTACAGGTGAAGACTATGAAGACCTGGAACTCTGGTATCCCAAACTTCGCCTGGAAGAAGCAGGTGCCACAACCACACTGGCAGGTCTGGAAGCGGAAAAAACCTACCTGGGAAAGCATGGATATCCTTCTGTCTCGGAAGTCAGCATTGATAGTATCAACTCAGCTGACTACCAGGGAGTCATCTGTGCCGGCGGTTGGATGCCCGATAAGCTCAGACGCTCCGCAAAGGTCCTCTCACTTCTCCAGGAATTCCATGAAAGCGGGAAACTGATTGCCGCCATTTGTCATGGAGGCTGGATGCCCATTTCAGCCGGAATCTATTCCGGCGTCAAAGTGACGGGTTCACCGGGAATCAAAGACGACCTGGTGAATGCAGGTGCCATCTGGGAAGATGCCAGCGTGATCGTCGATCGCCATTTTGTCTGCAGCCGACGCCCCTCTGATCTGCCTGATTTCTGCCGGGCTATTCTGGATGTTCTGCAGGCAAATTAACAGGTTATTCAAAAAGCTGCCTGGCAAGCTGCTGCACTTCTGCTGAGGGATGGGTCTTCAGTTGCTGCTGCAGTTCGGCATCGATCAGTTTTCCTGTGCGCGGCTGTTGTTGAATGGCCTTCAACAAGGCCATCGCGCGGGAATCCGTTCTGATCAATGCCTGCAACGCAATCTTCAGATTACGGGCGGTCAATGCAGGCAGTGATTCGATCAGATCATCAGTTGCTGCTGACACATCGACATCACCGATCCCACTGACGGCTCCCATCTGCAGTTCTGGATGACTGGCATCATGCAGATACCGCTTTAACTGTTTCTGACAGGCGGCATAATCCAGCATGGCAATCATCCGCAGCGCATCATAACGGGTTCCCCCTTTCACATCGGGATCATCGGCCATCTTGACGGCCCGCTGGAGTGCCTGCTCCCATCGGACCGTCAATTCCGGCTTGTCTTTGAGTAGCGAATCGAGTTTGCTGCGAGGCCAGTCGCTGGCGATCGTAATTCCATTGATCACTCCACCGCCGATAACCACCGCCTGCCAGCATTGCAGCGGTTCACCCTGCTCCGGCAGAGACGCAGCCAGCAGACGCAACAGTTCGTCTGACTGATTTCGTTTTCCGACGGCGATCGCAGTACGCCAGATCTCGGGAATATTGCGATATTCATCCGGCGTTCCCACTTTGACATCAGCGACCAGGGTTTTGATCTTTACGACGGGATCTGTCTCTTCTGTTTTGGCAGTTTTCTCACCCGGCAGGACCGGCACCGCTATATTTTGATTTTCCGTAGCGGCACTGGTCAATGAGATTTCTGAAAGAAAGATCCAGCCCTGCTTCCCCTTAAAGTCGAGGCGAACAAACTGCGCCCGCTGTTCCGGTATGTTGATGACGATTGTCCGTCGATCGATTTCATACAGCCCGAGGCCATCGGCACTGTCATCGAAAGCGGAAAATTGATGAGGATTCCCATACTCTTGATTGTTATTGCTGAAAGCTAACTGAATTGAGGAAGGGGCGTGAATTGCCCCCGGCTCATGATTGACACCATAGACAACTCTCAAAGCGTTGACAGGCATTTTTCGCTGCAGATCAATCACGAGGCGCGGCTGAGGCTCTGTTCCCGCAAAGCGAAACCCGACCCACTGACCATCATTAAATCGCGTCGACCCCGTAGAATGATTCACCAGTTTTAATTTCTGGGAATCATCCGGGTAATTTGCATCCGGTTTGACGGCTCCTGTGTAAGCGTATTTCAAAGGTGCGCTGTGTTCCTGCAGAAATACCAGCAGATCCGCCATCGCTGCCGGTGAAACTTCTCGTTCGAGACCTTCAGGCATCAGAGACTTCCCACTGTTAATCAATTCATCCAGTTGCGCTCTGAGAATGGTCTGCACCTTACCCTGCTGCGCTTTCAAGGTAATGCTGTTACTCTGTTCTGACACCAGAATTCCGGTATTGATGCGACCATCGTCGGTCACTGCCAGATACGATGCGTAACGACCATCGACTGCTTTGTTCGGGTCAAGAATGGAAGTCAGCAGAAATGACTTCGACTGATCGGTCAACGCAGCCAGGTCAGGTCCGACGACATGCCCCTTTCCATTCAGACGATGGCAGCTGGCACATTGTTTTTCAAATACCCGGCTGCCTCGCTCGACATTTCCCTGCTTTAAATCGATCGATGTGTACTGCTTCAGGACCGCTTCTCGACTGGCACTGGTGGCGACGGAAAACAATTTTCGCGCACGCTGTTTAATCTTTTCATTATTATGATCGATCAGAGTCTGACGGTTTGTTAAATCGATCTGGGCAGGTTGAATGACCTTCTGCTCAATCTTGTTTAACAGCTCCAGAGTCAATGATTCACGCCCCAGTAACTGACTGATGACCTCAGCCTGTAATACAGGCGTAAATTGTTTCCAGTTATTGAATACCAGCTCTGTCGCGGCTGGACTCTGCGACTTGATCAGACTTTTCAAGGCAGCCATCTGGATGTTTAAGGCTGTTTGAGGTGTTAACAACTCGGAAACCAGCTCAAGGCTGTGCTGGCTTTGATCCACCGTCAACACAAACTGTAATGCTGCAATCCGTACAGGCTCTGGTTGTTCCGGATCAGAAACCTGTGCGCCTGCGAGACTGACGAGTTGTTTCAATTGCGCCCCCAGTTTCTCAACCTGCGAACTGTCACGACTCTGCATTGCTTCGGCCAGTTCTGTTAATGCCAACCACTCCCAGGCTTCCGTTTTTTGATCTTGAATAACATGCACTGAAAAAGCGCTGGAAACCTGTTTCAATAATCCAGGATCCCGGGTCGCAACCGCCATTGTCAGCAATGAATGAAACATCGGTAACAATTGCGGTTTCTCTGATATTCGGGGAAGCAGACTGACCAGGGCCGGCCCCAAACGCGCTGGATCAAAACTGGTCAATACGGCTGACCTGATATAGACATTCTCCGAATTTCGCTCCAGCAGTTGCAGCAGAGCGTTGGTTGTGGCATCGCCTTTCAGATACCCCAGTGTGTAAGCCAGCTGAAGCTGCACCGGAAGTTCCTGCTCCTGGCCAGCTTGTCTGAGTACTGCCTTCGCCAGCGGTTTTGATTGCTCGAGAAAGGGTTCGGCTAATCGTAGTGCTTCTCTACGCACACCCGGATGTGGATCGTCAATTCGAGGCAGCAGTATGTCAGGAGTCAACGCCTGCAGTCCGTCCAGGGTGCACAATGCCTGTAACCGGGATTGAGCTGACTTCCCTTCACTGGCAATCTCTGCCAGGAAGGGCGTGACTTTGAGATCAGCCCGCAAGACCAGTTCCTGCTGAATCATATCACGCAGCGTTCCATTCTCACTGTTGAGCAATTGAGCCAGCTCTGGCGCAGGCATCTGTTTTAAATTGGGAAGGCGCCGATACGGTTGATCTTTCGCAGTAATCCGATAAATTCTGCCACGCGTCTCGCCGGCACGCACGTTTAATTTCTGCACTGCTTCTGGAGACAGAAACTTGGGGTGCTCAATCAGATATCGGTACATGTCCACAATCAGCAGTGAACCATCCGGGGCCGTTCTCGCCTGGACGGGTCGAAACCAGTTGTCTGTGGATGTCAAAAAATCCCGTTCCTGTTCTTCATCTGCCCGCAAACCCGAAAATGTGACTCCTTCTGGTTTCACGACCAGGCGATGCACCAGCTGATTGACGGGTTCACAGACAAACGCATTTCCATAAAATGTTCTTCCCAGTTGATGATCCCGATACAGTCCCAGACCGCAGGCAGACGTCGGACGGCCCCGCTGTCCACTCAAGTGAAATTGCACCAGTTCTCCCACCGGAAACAACTGGTTTGCATTTTCCCCTTGAGGAATCGAAACTTCCGGGGGCGGCGAACTCACAAAAGGATTTTTCTGGAAATAGGATTCCTGGACCGGGTAGTGCACACACAATGTCCCATTCCGGCAGCCAAACCAGTTGCCCCAGTCATCACGCACACGCCCTTGTTGAGTGCGGCCGCTCACCGGTTCCAGGACGCCGGTCTCAGGTTGAAATCGAAAATCCCGGTTGGTCACGTTAACAGTCTGCCCGTTGAAGGATTGAATGACACCGCCAAACAACCCACCCGATGCATAGACCCAGTTATCGAGTCCGGGCACCAGACTATTGACCCGCGCCTGATAATTATGCGTTGCGAAACCCGTCAGAATCGTCTTTTGAAGATCGGCTTTCCCATCACCGGTGGTATCTTCTGCATAGATCACATCCGGCGCCGTACAGACGAGAATGCCCTGTTTCCAGACCATCAATCCTGTCGGAAAAGCCAACCCTTCCAGAAACACAGTGGCCTTGTCATACCGGCCATCCTGATCCAGATCTTCCAGATACTTCACCACTCCACCCGGCTTGTAATTTCCATCCATGCCCGCTGGATAATCTCGCATTTCCACAACCCATAGTTTACCATCCGGACCAAATTCCACCGCCACCGGATCTATTACCAAAGGTTCTGACGCGACGACTTCTACTTTCAGATCGTCTGCCAGATTCATACGGGAAATGGATTCCGCGGGAGTCAAAGGCCGTTTGCCTCCGGTACGACTGATATCCTCAGTTGCCTGGAAAGAATCAGGGATCTGCCGGGAAACAACATCCCGTATTTTTTTCTCCAGTCCAGGGGCGAAGGGGCCAGGCAGATCGTACCACACCATGGCGTTTTTCCCTTCATAGCCGCCTTGCTGTAAAACCCGTTCTGACGGGATGTAACAGGGAACATCATTCGCATAGGAAGTTACCCAGACTTTCGCACCATGTTTTTGTTTGATTGCCAGTGAGTAATCGACGACCACTTCACCGCCGAGAAAGACCATTGCCAGATCATCACCAAAGGACCAGGTCTTGATCGGATACACAACCTCATCTGTTAACGCTTCGCCCCGTTTCAATCGGTCCAGATTTTTTTTTGCATGGTATCCGGTGATCCCCGATTTGCTGGCACGTTGCTTCCACTCTTCCTCATTGGGTAGATCCGCCAGGGGCAGATTGATTTCTTTGCTTTTCGCTGTGAGATTTCCGGAAATGGCTGTGAGACCGGTTTTCAGACGTTGTTGTACGCCTGCAGCAACAGCCTGTCCGTTCACCCGCGCAGCCCCCTGATCATCACCTCGAAACTTGGGATTCTGATCCGCCCCACAACCGATCACGACCATTGCCATACAGCCGGGTAGATCTGCTTCGATTTCCTCGACCGCACAGCCGGCCCAGTCGCCGGACATGAAAGGCACACCTCCCAACGTAGTACAATGACAGGCATATCCAACCAGAATCGCCCGTGATTTACCTTCCGGACTTTTCACGCGTAAAATCGGCAGGTCATAGTCGGTGGGGCCGGTGATGTTTCTACGGTTTTTCGCAAAAGTGGCTGTTCCGATCCCCCATTCAAGTAATGCCGGCTGTGCATCTTGGATCGCCTGTTGAGCAACGATTGTTAATTTTTGAATCAGGTCGCCGGTATACCGATCCACGACTGCCTGTTCTGAGTGGGAAAGATCCTTTGTGTAAATATTAGGAAGCACTCCCGTGAGCATGGGCGCCGCGTGCGTGTGTGTCGAACAGACAACCACGTTGGCGGGTGTGATCTCGTGTTGTTCTTTCAGATGAGCGACAACGGCTTTCGTCAAAGATGCTGGCACACCACAATTTTCAACCGAGATCAGGACGTACGGTTGTCTCTGATGATCCAGGACAGCGATCGCTCGTGCCCAGAGAGGCTGCTCGACCTGATTGATTAAATCCGTGCCCCTAGATGCATATCCATTCAGGAGCACGGGATAATCAGGAGTAATATTGATTTTTGCCACACCAACCTGACACGATTTATCAAATTCAGCATGGCAGTTGGAAAAAGAAAAAAACAGAACGATGAGCGACAGTAACAAATGGGTAAGATGATGCATTAACTTCTTTCTTCATCCGATTCACTATTTTGTGAGCAGGGCATAAACTTCCAGCCATCCGCCGGGTCAAGCATCGCTTTCAAAATAATTAGACTTCTTTAGTATCATGCAGATTTTCAGTGTACCAGTCATCTTCAGGCCTTATCAATCCAGTGATGCGACAATCTATTTCAATTTTACGACAACAGAAGACTGAGCAATGAACCCTGCCCCAACTCCACAGGTCGCGATTTTTATCGAATCGTCGAAAACATTCGGGCGTGAAATTCTACAGAGAATTTCCACCTGCGCGCGTACTCTTGGCCCCTGGTTGATTTACATTGACGAATGGGGACCGCAGACGGTTTTGCCAGAGAAGATCAACAGCTGGCAGGGAGACGGTGTGATTGCCCGGCTATTGCTGATCGATACCGATTTTACACTTGGGCAGATTGCGCAGATGGCGGGTTATTCCAGTGCTGCTTATTTGAGCGTCGTGATCAAGGAACATGAAAACTGTACCCCTACCGAGTTTCGGCAGAAACCATAACGTGCCTGTCTGGAAACATACTTTACCATCGTGATTTTTGTCGTTTAAACCAGTCGACCCGCATTCAGCACCCCTGTCGCTTTCACAGGAAATACCCGCTCCACTCAATCCGCTTTACAGAGAATCTACTCCAATCAGGATGACCTGGCTCGAATTGATGTCATTCAGCCTATTGACGCTTTGATTGTTTACACATAAAATGGTCGGATTCTGTTCCATTATTCAGGGGTCAAAATGTCACACAGCAATCTGCAGCATGAGATTAAAAAAAAGCAACCTTTTGACTCATTGGAGCAGGCGGCCATTCTGAATATTCTGAGGACCAGCGATGTCTTCCACAATCAGTTTGGCAGACTCTTCAGGGAATACAGCTTAACCCCCTCACAATACAACGTATTGCGCATCTTGCGGGGAGAAGGCAAACCGATGCCTTCACTCGAAATAGCAAACCGTATGGTTCAGGTGGTCCCTGCGATCACAGGGTTACTCGATCGGCTTCAGGCACAGGATTTGATAAAACGTAATCGCTGTACTGAAGATCGACGAGTCGTTTATATCGAAATCACCCCCAAAGCCCTGAAGTTATTAAAAGAGATTGATAAACCCGATCTGGATCTGCATCGTAAACTGATTGGTCACCTCAGTGCGTCTGAACTCAAAGAACTGTCCCGCTTGTTGGAAAAAGCCAGAACTTCATTGATTAGCAGCCCCTGATCTCTGCTCAATCAACCAACTTTCTGAACTTTATCAATTCTCGAAGTGATAGAAATCTTCTCCCGGGAATCAGCACGATATCGGTTCCCTGATGCGAACCTGCTTTTGTTTTCATAATCTATTTAAGTAATGAAAACAGAAATCTGGATCGCGTCACATTTAACCATAGCGTCTCTCAATCTATTATTCTCGGTCCAAATGGCCATGGAGACGCTACAGTAAAACTGGGTAGAGTCTGGCGATGGCGATCTACTTAATCACTACCTTGAGACAGCTCGCATCCTGATTTCAGCCCTTTCCAGCAAAGAATCTCTCTTGAGAGCCTGGAACTGGTTTCCCAACTGTAATGTTTTTCAATTGATTATTAGATACTCTTGTCAGACTTAGTGAATATTTTTATTTCATTCGAGTACGAGGTTGAGTAAATTGATTTTAGACGGTTCTCTAATTTAGAAACATAAAATGACCCGTAACTAGTTATGAAGGTCTATAAGCCACCAGACAAGATCCATAAGTCCACTAAACAACTGACAAGCAACCACTCAGAAGCCTCCCTGAGGAAGTGATTTATGAAGTACAGCCCCGATTGGCCTTCGACTCATGTCACTCTTCTGAATCGAGTCCGATTCCAGACCGATTCCGAAGCATGGAGAGAATTCGTTCGCATCTATGGGCCTCTCATCTACAATTATTGTCGAAAGCTCCATCTCAAAGACTGCGATGCTGAAGATGTATGCCAGGAAGTATTTCGACAGATCAGCACGTCCTTACCCTCATTTGAATACAATCGGAAGCTGGGACGGTTTCGCTCCTGGCTGGGAACGGTGACCTACCACGAAATCTGTCGTTTTTTCAAGAAAAACAAAAAATTTCAGAATCAGATGGGAACACCAGGTATTCAGGATGAGATCTATGAGCAGGCAGGCGAATCCGACGCCGTCTGGTCTGATGAATTCTGCAGTCATATTTTCACAACAGCCTTAAATAATATTCAACCGCTGTTTGATGATCAGACCTGGAAAGCATTTGAACTGACCTGGATCGATGATGTAGGAGCTCAGCTGGCTGCAGAAAAACTGAAGAGGGAAATATCCTGGGTATATAAGGCAAAATTTGTTGTACAGAAAAAACTGAAAGAGGAGATCCAGCGACTCTCATTTGACAGTATCATATTTCAAAAGTGAAGTTTTTTTGGGCCATTTATGCAAAAGTGTCTTTCCGACAGCCAGATTATTCATTATCTGCGCAACGAGCTGGTTGAACCTGAAAATCAGCACGTCAAGGAACATCTGTGTCAATGCGCAAGTTGTCAGAAGCGAACTGAGTTCTTCTCAGAAGATTCAGAGTTGAAGAGTTGGCAGAAATACCAGCCACGGCAAGATGATATCGGGGCTTCCAATCAGCAACCTTTTTCGGAACAACAACTGGAACGTATCTACAACTCCACAATATCCTCGATTAATCAGCCATCATCAACGGCTTATTCACCCACCCCGCACGCTGGCTCTTCTAATCACATCCCTGTCGATGAAGAATTGAACCGGATTACAATTCAGGTCATTGGAATTTATCACCTCATCGAGAAAATAGGCCAGGGAGGCATGGGAGTCGTTTACAAGGCGATCCACGCTCGTCTGAAAAAACAGGTTGTCCTCAAATTACTGTTGAATAATCAATGGGACAATGCCACTCAGACGCAACGATTCTATCGGGAAATGGAACTGGTCGGGCAGTTAGACCATCCCAATATTGTCAAAGCTACCGATGCCGGTGAAGCCAATGAAACCTGTTTTCTGGTAATGGAATATTTATCCGGTCATGATTTAAAAACGATTCTCAAATCAGAAAAAAAAATCTCCATCAAGTCCGCCTGCTATATCGTCAGGCAGGTCGCCAACGGGTTACAATATATCCATAACCATAATCTGATTCACCGGGATATCAAACCCTCCAATCTGTTTCTCACTGCGGAAGGGGAAGTAAAAATTTTAGATCTCGGCCTGGCTGGTCTCAGCGAGACGAATACGCACTTAAGCGATCTGACAGACAGTCAGTGTATTATGGGCAGTGTGCAGTATATGGCTCCCGAGCAGGCCTACAGTGTAAAAAAAATCGACCATCGAGCAGACATTTACAGCCTGGGTTGCACATTTTATAAACTGTTGACAGGACAGGTTCCCTTCAAACAGCAGACCCAGATTGCCACGATTCTCGCGCATCGCGAAGAAACGCCTCCCCGACTGTCAGATGTGATTCCGAAGATTCCGGACACGTTGGAAGATCTGTTTCAGTCGATGATGAAAAAAAATCCCGCTGACAGAATCCAGTCCATGGCGGAAGTTGTGGAAATACTGGACCGATTTCTGAGCCAGCAGAATGAAACCCCTCTGACTGAATCTGCAGAAACCCATCTGAGTGAAAGCCAGGAACTGATCGAGCTCTGCCGAAACACCATTCTGACCCCGCCGATCGAGGTCATCGCCAGCGACGCCAGTACACAGATTCAACAATCAAACCATTTCGTGAGAAAAAAACGGGGGATTCTGTTTTTAACATTCATTCTGCTGTTTAGTCTCGGAACTTGGGGCGCGTGGATGTACCCGACTGCGGAGCCCCCGCTCACAGGTAAGGAACCGACGCCTTTACCGGAGATACTGCCAGTGAAAGAACCATCAGAACAACAGGCTCATATTGAGCGGGAGACAGCAGAATGGCTTCTGAACCATGAATGCGAAATCGTGATTGACGGGCGCTACGAACCGGTAACCCAGGTACAGGACTTACCAGAAACTGATTTTTATATCAGAGAGATTAAGTTTCATCCCCAGACTGTGACACATGAAATCATGACTCCCCTGAAGGGACTGGCGAAACTGGAAGTTCTGCACCTGGAAGACTGTCACGTCATGGATGATGCGCTGGCTCCTCTCAACGGGAAGCTTACTCTGAAAAATCTGGATCTGCATGAAACAGGTTTGACAGATGCAGGCCTCTCTCACGTCAGCAGCCTGCTGAACCTGACTCACCTTTCGCTTCAGAAAAATCGCCAGATCACTGACGAGGGTTTACAGGCTCTGGCAACCTTGAAAAAACTGAGTTCGGTGAATCTGGATCGGCTGAATATTTCTGATCAAGGCATCACATTTATCAAACACAATCCACGTCTGGACTGGTTGAACATCAAAGACACGCAGATCAGTGATAAATCCATTCCACTCCTGACAAAACTGAACCGTATGAAGAACCTGTATCTTGAAGGTTCCAAAATTTCAGATCAGGGAATTCAGCAAATCAGAAATGCTTATACGGGCAGAGATCCTGTCAAATATTGAGTGCTCAAGATCCCATACCTTCTAAATTGACAGATCGTTGCTTCATAAAATCTCTTCGTGCTCATTGTCACCTTTAAATCATGATCTGAAACAGGCGAAACCTGATTTCTCATCTTGACCCGTTCGAGCCCTTCTAAATACTACATAAAGTTAAATTTCTTTCTCCACAATATCCATGAACAAAGGGCTAAACTCATGGTTGGAAACGCTGTCTGGCCAAACGACACTCAGCCAGATATCCCACAAAGACCTCACTCCCGCACTCCTGCCGCTCGTTCTCCACAAATCAGTATTGTCATTGCAGCTCGAAATAACGCTGTGTATCTGGCTGAGACCATTGAGTCAGCTTTCAATCAGAGCATTTCCTGTGAGGTGATTTATGCAGATGACTGCAGTTTTGACAACTCAGTCAGCGTCGCACAAAAGTACAAAAAACAGGGATTGATTATTACAGAGTCCTCCTGGCATACAGGCGTCTGCGAAACGCGAAACCGCGGTGCTGAAATAGCGAGAGGTGATTACCTCCTTTTTCTGGATGGTGATGATATTCTGCCTCCGGATTATGTCCAGCAACATCTTGATAAAATGACCTGTAACACGCCGTTCGCGTATGGTGCTGCTGAAGCATTTGGAGATTATTCCACGCTCTGGAACGCACCTGAATGGACGGAGGGACAACTCTGGCTGCGAAACTTCGTGAATACGTCCGCACTCTGGAATCGCCAGGCGTTTGAAACTGCAGGTCGGTGGCGGAATAAGATTAATACGATGTGGGACTGGGATCTGGCTTTACGCGGGTCACGCCTTGGTACTCCTGTCCGCAGTACTGCAGTATTAAAGTACCGTCAACATGCCAATTCCTGGTCAGCTAACATCCAGACCAAGTACCAGAAACGTCAGGAAATATTATTACCTCAGATGCGTCGGATCTGTTCGCGTCTCAGTATAGGTTCCATTATCAGCGGCAGGTTGCCAGATTTTTTTCCCCAATGGCTGTCTGCAGTCTCTCAATCAGTAAATCTTATCAACAGTGAGGAACCCGTGGAACTGGTTCTGTTTGACAACTCGAACAATGTAGATACTCTTTGTAAGATCAGGGCTGAAACCAGTCGCTACATCAATACCTTTGAAACCATACGAATCGTGTCACATCCGGATACGTTTTCCTATAAAAATGAAAAAGAACGCAGAGACAAAACCGCACGTTTTATGGCTCTTGCCTGCAATCGACTGCGAAATGAAATGCGCGGAGACATACACTGGCTGATTGAAGATGACATACTGGTTCCGCTGGAAGCAGGAGTGAATTTAATGACCGAATTAACGGCCGACCGGATTCCACCAAACGCGGTCTCCGGTTGCTACCGTAATCGTCATAATGAATCACAATTAGTCGGCGGCCATTTTGATGACTACCACATTGTGAAAGCATTTACTGATATGGGGGATAAAATCTGCTCCGTCGATTATTGCGGAACGGGCTGCCTGATGTACTGGAAAGACAGAACGCCACGTTACTGGAACAGCCACTATAAGAATGCGCCCGCGCATGACTGGGAATGGTGCTCTCGACTAAAGTCAGCTAACGGCGTCATCAGGATGTTGCCCAGCGTCCATTGCGGGCACGCGAAGTCTCCCAGCGAAATTATCTATTAAGACATGCGATGCAGGGAGAAAAAAGAAAGCACGAGCTCACTTTCACAATGATAGGAAGCAGGCACTAGTCCCCTAACGTTGTGTGCTCATTAAAGCGTGTGAGCTCGTGCATTTCCATGATGAGTTCATTCATGCTTATCACAAAAATGAATAACACCCTCTATAGGCATATAGTGACATTAACCGCATTTCTTCCCATATTATTTCAGTTTTTTGATCTCTTTTGGAAAAAACAGCCAAAAACAAATCCCATGAACACTTATGTATATTTTTACAGAATAATATTTTAATCAGTTGCCGCATTCACAACAAGTCCTGATCCTGCCAGCTGGAATGCCCACAAGTCCCTTTATATATAGTCTTACACCAATAACCTGACTAAAGTTTCAACTGAAAAGAAAGATTTCTGTCTTCCGACCTGGTCTTCACGATCAGAAATCTTTGAGATTGTTTTCTTAGCCTCATTACATATATTCGTTTGTATCTTATTTTGAAAATAGGATATATTTGCACTTAATCCACCTGCTCGCTCTTTTTATTTGAACCATTATTGTTAACAATTAACATTTAATAGTCGACGTAAGGAAAAATTCATCTGTTCGAGGAATTGAAATGAATGAACCACAGCTGGTCCGGGGACTGGGCGAGCAGATCGTAGAACGACTTCGCGAGGATATTCTCTCTGGCAGAATTGCCGAAGGGGAACGACTGCGTGAGGTGGATCTGGCAAAACGATTCTCTGTCAGTCGTGGGCCGATTCGGGAAGCCCTTCAGCAACTGGCATGGGAAGGTGTTGTCGAAACCGATCGGAATAAAGGCGCATTGGTCTCCACCTCAGCTCCCAATGAAATATCCGAGTTAATCATTCCGCTGCGTTGCACAATTGAGAAATATGCGATTCGACTGTTTTTTGATCAGCTGACAGAAGAAGATTTCCTCACGTGGGAAACGATACTCAGTAAGATGAAACAGGCGTGCGAAAGCAAAGATTTCGCCCTGATCTCCGAACATGATATTGCTTTTCACCGATCGCTTGTCAAACGGGCCAATTCTCCCGATTTGCTGGCAATCTGGTCGGCGATGGTTTCACGCATTCGAAGACATTTTCGCGAATCGCATCTGCGATACCAAAACCCTGTCCAGATCTATGAAGAACATCTGCCGATCATCGAGGCACTTCGTGAAGGCAGCCTCTCAGATGCACTACAGATCATCGAGGATCATATTGAATAAGTCAGCTGAATTCTGATTGGAAACCTCCGGAAAACCATGCGATGAAAATTTTCCTTCAAAGCCTGATCGGGATCATCAGCCTGATCGGGATCTCACCCGCAGAACTTGCTTCGGCAGAAACTTCTCAGCCCACCCACAGAGAAAAAGAGCTGTTTTTCGAACAGCACGTGCGCCCCTTGTTGGTCAAACACTGTCAGGAATGTCACAGTGCGAAAAAGCAATTTGCCGAATTAAGACTCGATTCCCGTGCTGCGCTGCTGAAAGGAGGGGAAAATGGCCCGGCGGTTAAAGTGAATCATCCCGAAAACAGCCTGCTGATGAGTGCCGTCCGTCGCGAATCCCTGGAAATGCCCCCCGATAACACTCTGACACCAGCCGAAATAGAGACCCTGTCAACCTGGATCAGACAGGGAGTGGTCTGGCCTCAGTCTGCTAATGTTAAACCCTCTGCTGTCATTGATTATTCAAAACACTGGTCTTTCCAACCCATTCAGGATCCCATCCTGCCTACTGTCAATAATCAGGACTGGCCCCACAACGACATCGATTTTTTTATTCTCAATCGACTGGAACAGGCAGGATTACAACCAGCGCCTGCCGCGGAATCTGCCGTGCTCCTGCGTCGTATTTTCTGGGACCTGACAGGATTGCTGCCCACACGGGAACAGGTGCAATACTTCACGAGCCACGCACAGAGATCCATGGTCAATTCAGCAGTCACAGACCAACTCGCTTCTCCGCATTATGGTGAGCGGTGGGGCAGACACTGGCTGGACGTCGCACGTTATGCTGATACCAAAGGTTATGTATTTTTCGAGAAACCCGCCTTTCACTTCGCTTACACGTACCGTGATTATGTCATCAACAGTTTCAATCAGGACAAAGCCTTTGATCAGTTTATTCGTGAACAGCTGGCCGCCGATTACCTGACAGAAAACATGCCTCATGAATCACTGGCTGCCCTCGGTTTTATCACTCTGGGTCCGCGATTCAAAAATGATATTCACGATATCATTTCGGATCGCATCGACGTCGTTACGCGTGGCTTCCTGGGTCTCACTGTCGGCTGTGCCCGTTGTCACGATCACAAATTTGACCCGGTTTCCATCGAAGATTATTACTCATTATATGGCGTCTTTCGCAATTCACTGGAACCCCTCGATCTGCCATTTCGCACACAGAATCAAATCCCTGCAGCACTACAGGATCAAGCAAGACAAATTCAAAATGCAGCCAGAGAGTTGAAACACCTCTATCAAGGTCAACACGAAAACGTACTACGGGATACTTCAGAACGCCTGGCAGAATACCTGACAGTCGCTCATTCACGCCGACAGGGGCCTGATACCGTCAAATTCGACGTGATCGTAGATGGGGATGATCTCAACCCTGAGGTCTTACTGCTCTGGCAGGAATTTCTCGATATTGCTGAAAAATCCGCGGACCCGGCGTTTTCCATCTGGAAGAAGCTGGAAGACATTCCCAATATCAATTTTGCTCCTCAGGCAGCAGACGAACTAAAACGCACCGTGGATGACTCTGATCCTGACTCAGTCGAATCCCTGCTCGCCTCCCATCTGCTGAAAAAGAAACCACAGCAATTTAATGACATTATTCACGGTTATGCTACCCTCTTCCACGAGATCGACCTCGAATGGAATAACAGAATCGTCGCTGCCAGGAAACCAGAGCAGGAGCAAAACCAGCAGCCGTTTCCGATTGCCAGACAACAATTCCTGAATTCCTTTTACAGCCCTTATTCCCCCCTGGTCATTCCTTTGCATGGTTATACGGTATTAAAACTATTTCCAGACAGGAAGCTCCAGGAAAAGGTAAAAGCCCTGAATGCTGCCCTTGACCAGGCACGAGCACAGGCTCCCGTGGAACTGGCGCAAATGATGACTCTGCGTGATGCTGAGCAGATTATCGAACCGCGCGTCTTCAAGCGGGGAAATTCCGGATCACCGGGTCAACCAGTCCCCAGAAAGTTTTTGAGTTATTTCGATCAGATTTCAGATGAACCATTTCAACAGGGAAGCGGCAGGCTGGAACTGGCCAACGCCATCACTTCACCCCGAAATCCACTCACAGCCAGGGTGATCGTGAACAGGGTCTGGCAACATCATTTCGGGCAGGGAATCGTCTCCACTCCCAGCGATTTCGGAATCCAGGGAGCCCGCCCTAGCCACCCGGAACTGCTGGAACATCTTGCCAGCTGGTTCATGCGAAATGGCTGGTCTATCAAAAAACTCCATGGCTACATCATGCAGTCAGCTACCTACCAGCAGTCAAGTACTTCACACGAGGCAGGTGAGAAAATTGATCCCGCCAACAAACTGCTATGGAGAATGAATCGCAGGCGACAGGACTTCGAATCCATGCGGGATACCCTGCTCCAGGTAAGCCATCAACTCGATCAAACAGTCGGCGGCAAATCAATCTCGGGAATTGCATCTGAAGCGAACCAGCGACGGACGCTCTACACCATCATTGATCGCCAGGAGGTTCCCGGTCTGCTCCGCATCTTCGACTTTCCTTCTCCCGATGTCAGCACGGGTGTCCGTAATTCGACATCAGTACCCGGTCAATCACTGTTTCTGATGAATCACCCGCTGGTACTCAAAGCGGCACTCGTTCTGGGGCAGAAATCGGAACAGGCTGAAACTCAAACTGCGGGAATTCAACTTCTCTATCGGAACATACTGCAGCGGAATCCGACTCAAACTGAAATCCGTGACATGCTTGAGTTTCTCAAGGCAGATCAGATCCAATTCAAGCCGGAGCCCACTCGTTCTGAATGGGAATATGGCTACGCAGCCTATGATCTGAAAACAAAAACTCTCAGCGGTTTCCAGCCACTGCCCCACTGGAATGGCAAACAGTATCAGGGTGGGAATCAACTGCCGGATCCCCAAATCGGCTGGGTCTTTTTAGATCAGACCGGCGGGCATCCGGGAAATGATCTGGATCATGTCGCCGTGATTCGCTGGCGCGCTCCAGAAAAAATGACCGTCTCCCTGACAGGAACCCTCAAACACGAACTGCCACAGGGAAATGGAATTCGCGGTCGGGTCCTGATCAACAACCAGCTGGCACTCGGCCCCTGGACTCTGCATCAAAGTACGGAAAAAACCGATATCGAAACAATCACACTGGAGAAAAACCAGACGATTGATTTCGTCGTCGACATTGCAGGACATCTCGGCTTCGATTCATTTGTCTGGTCGCCGGAAATCACATTAAAGGAACCACAACAACATCCGGTCCATCAGTGGAATTATTCCAAAGATTTTCGCAAACCAGAACCACTGCCTGTCACACCGTGGCAGAGTCTGGCTCAAGTTCTGTTGCTATCGAACGAATTTCAGTTTATAGATTAAATCGGCAGGAACGTATCATGTCACTCCATCAGACGACACCTCTGTCACCGCAGTATTCCCGGCGTGAATTGCTGACCCGCTCTGGCATGGGTATGGGAATGCTGGCGCTGGCGGAACTCACCGCGCGGGAAAATGCGCAGGCTGCCGGCAGGGAAACACCCGTCATACGCCACCACCCGGCACAGGCGAAACAGGTCGTGCACCTGTTTATGAATGGTGGTCCTTCCCACGTTGATACATTTGACCCCAAGCCATTACTCAATAAATTCCACGGCAAGCCGCTGCCCAATCCGAACCTGCCAACTGAACGGAAAACAGCAGGCGCACTGGGTTCCCCATTTAAATTCAGAAAGTACGGCGAGTCCGGTATCGAAGTCAGTGAACTGTTTGAGAAAACGGCGGCTCACGTGGACGACATGTGCATCATCCGATCCATGCATTCTGATATTCCCAACCATGAGCCTTCGCTCTTACTTATGAACTGCGGCGACAACGCATTGCCCCGCCCCAGCTTCGGTTCCTGGGTGAATTACGGACTTGGTGCACTCAATGAAAATCTACCCGGTTTTGTTGTGCTCTGCCCGAACGGTTTTCCTGTTGTGGGTCCCAAAAACTGGCGATCGGCTTTCCTGCCCGGTGCCTTTCAGGGAACTCATCTCGACACCAAAGAAACTTCCGTCTCACGGCTGATTGAAAATATCAATAATCCCCAAACACCAGAACGACAACGCCGCCAGTTGGATCTGCTGCAGAAAATCAATCAACGTCATCTGGATCAGCGAGGCCACGATTCCCTGCTCGAAGCGAGAATCCAGTCATTTGAACTGGCTTACCGCATGCAGTTTGAAGCAGCGGATGTGCTCGATCTCTCCAAAGAACCAAAGCATATCCAGAAAATGTATGGAGATGGTTTACAGGGACGTCAACTTTTAATGACGCGCCGCCTACTGGAAAAAGGAGTTCGCTTCATTCAGGTCTGGCATAGTGGAGGTCAGGAATGGGACAACCATAGTGCTATTGAAAAAAGCCTGAGACGCCTCTGCGGTCAATGGGATCAACCCATTGCTGCTTTTCTGACGGATCTGAAACAGCGTGGTATGCTTGATTCGACCCTCCTGCTCTGGGGAGGCGAGTTCGGCAGAACCCCTGTCGCCGAACTCCCTTCGATGAGTGGACGTGATCACAATCACTATGGTTTCAGCATGTGGATGGCCGGTGGCGGCACCAAAGGCGGATACGTCCACGGTGCTACCGATGAAACCGGCTTCGCTGCATCTGAAAATAAAGTTCACGTTCACGATCTGCACGCGACCATGCTGCATTTGCTCGGCATCGATCACGAACGACTTACCTACCGCTATGCCGGTCGCGATTTTCGTTTAACTGATGTTCACGGACACGTTGTCAAAGAAATGATCTCATAAATTACCATCCCACGATTCTTTTCAGTCAAGGCTTTCAACTTCGATGATAATTGAACAAATCACTTGCCAGATATTGCGTTCCGGTTCTGTCACTAACAAAACCGCCAGTTGCCAGGATTCAGTGCTGGTCCGCATTAAAACAGATAATGGACTGGAAGGCATTGGTGAAGCTGACTCCTCACCGGAAGTCGTCAAAGCCATCATTGATGCCCCCTACAGCCATAACGTCGCCTGCGGACTGCGCGAGCTGCTGATCGGGGAAAACCCGCTCGAAACAGAACGTCTCTGGCAGAAAATGTATCGCCATACGATGTACTTCGGCAGGACCGGTGTCACGATCACCGCCATGGCAGCCATCGACATGGCGCTCTGGGACCTGAAGGGAAAACATTTTAACGAACCCATTCATCGCTTACTGGGAGGCCAATATCATTCGGAATTCCAGGCTTATGCTTCCATTCTGTTCGGTAAAGATGGCCAGGAAACCTGTGATATCGGTCAGCGGTGGATAGAAAATGGCTATACCGCGGTCAAATTTGGCTGGGAACCGATGGGCCAGTCGGAACAGCTCGACATAGAACTGGTCGCGGGAGCACGCGAAGGGATGGGCGACGGTATATTACTGATCGACGCCGGCTGTGTCTGGGACGCCCGAACCGCGTTGCAGCGGGCACACGCTTTTTCCGAATACAATATTGGCTGGCTTGAAGAGCCTCTTTTTCCCCACGATGTCGCCGGTTATGCCTGGCTGAGAGACCGCTCTCCGGTTCCCATCGCGGCCGGTGAAGAAGAGTGCGGCCGCGAATCGTTTCGCCCTTACTTTGAACAACGTGCACTGGATGTCTATCAGATCGACCTGGCACGGAATGGTTTTACCGAAGCCAGTTATCTAAAGCAACGCGTCGCAGAAATCGGTGCCCGCCCCTGCAATCACTGTTACACCAGCCCGATTACCGTCGCCGCCAGTCTGCACTGGCTGGCCACCTGCAAAGATGCTTTCCTCTTTGAGGACTGCGTTGAAGATGAGCCACTCCGGCACGAGTTGACTCTCGAAAAAGTACAGGCCGAGAATGGAGTCATTCAGGTCCCCAACCGCCCCGGGCTCGGCATCACCCTGAATGAAGATTTCGTTGCAGCCCATCTTGTCGCAGAATCGAAGTAATACATCCCGTGTTCATCCACAAACAGAAGAAGCCACCCTATGTCTCAGACTCCGATCAGCACAAGGATCGATTTCGATAAACCCGGTATTCAATGGGGAACTCTGAATATCCCCTTCTCTTACAACCTGAGTGGCTGGTCACAGCTGCAAATTCCCATCTCAACCATGGCGCGCGGCACAGGCCCGACCGTGCTGCTCATGGCGGGCAATCATGGCGATGAATATCCCGGACAGATCGCTATCATGAAATTGATGAAATCGTTGAACCTGGAAGAAATTTCGGGACGTATCATCTTTATTCCGGCAATCAATATTCCCGCTGCCAAAGCCGCCACCAGACTCTCCCCCCTGGATGGCAAAAATCTGAACCGCTGTTTTCCCGGCAATGCAGAAGGCACCGTCACCGAGATCATCGCCCATTATCTGACTCACGAAATCTTTCCCCGCGTCGATGTCGTCATTGATCTGCACACCGGTGGGCGTGGCGTTTATTTCTATCCGTGTGCTCATATGCATCTGGTGGAAGATCGGGAACAGCGTCGTCGCATGGCGGCTGCAACTGCAGCATACAATACCGACTTTTCCTTCCTGTATGCTGACATTGCCGGCAAAGGTCTGTTGCCGGTTGAAGCAGAAAATATGGGAAAAACCGTTGTCACTACTGAAATGGGAGGCGGCGAAGTCACGAATGCCGCCGTACATCGTCTCTGCCAGTCTGGACTGCACAATGTACTCATCCACCTCAACGTTCTCGCCGGGGAAGAAACCTCGCGCTCAGATCTGGGGCTGCCTCCAACACGCTGGATCCAGGCACTGGACGCGGAAGATTATATTTTCGCCCCCGAATCAGGTATCTTCGAGAGCTTCGTTGATGTAGGCGCGGATGTCTCGGCAGATCAGCCTTTAGGCGCACTGCATTTCCTGGAACGCCCTGATCGCGAACCAACTCTGATTCACGCTCCTTCGAAGGGAATCGCCATTGCACATCGGGGACCGACTTTAACCAGTCAGGGTGATATCCTGTTCTGCCTCGCCCATGATGTGGAAGCTGATGTTCTGAAAACATTTGCCTGAAGACCGCTTTCGAATCAAGAGAGATCACTGACATGAGCTGGCTGGACTGGATCATTGTATTCGTGCTGAACGGGTCGGTAATCGCCTTCGGGTTTTACCTCGCTCGCAGTACCCACTCCAGCAGTGACTGGTTTCTGGGAGGTCGCTCACTCCCCTGGTGGGGACTGGGCCTTTCCATTTTCGCAACCAGTGTTGATAATGCCGATGCCGTCTCACTCACAGGCTATGCATACAACAATGGCATGCATATCATCACGGCATTCACACTGGCCAGTGTCTGTGGCGCTGTCTTAGCATCGTTTGTTGTCGTCCCGGTACTCTACAAGGGAGGCTTCTATACGAACGCAGAATACCTGGAAACCCGCTTTGGAAAATCGATTCGCACCATCAGCGCGCTGATTCAGATTCAGTATCGCACGAGTATGCTGGGATTGATGATCTGGTCTATCTACCTGATGCTGCAGGGCATTCTTGATTTCTCACCCGTTCAATGCTGGTCCCTGATTGTACTCCTCGTCATCTTTACTGCCGCCTATACAACCTGGGGTGGACTCACGTCTGTTGTCTGGACTGATGCCCTGCAGAGTCTGATCATGATCGCGGGTGGCATCACTATTTTCTCCGCTGTCTGGTCAGCCAGTGGTGGCTGGACGGCGACCGTTCAGAAGCTCTCAGAGTCAACCGATGCCAATGGACAGCCACTGATTAACTGGCTGCACATCGGTCAGTTTCAGGACAGCCAGTCCACTTCCCCCTACCTGATCGTGATGGGCTGGTCGATAATTGGCCTGGGATATTACACCGTAAACCACACGCAGACCATGCGGCTGATGGGGGCCCGCTCCCTGTGGGATATGAAGATGGCAACGCTCTTCGGCTGCCTGCTGATCATGCCCATCATGATTGGCACAACGCTGATGGGCGTCATGGGACGTGTCCTCGTACCTGAATTTACGGAACACTCCTCAGCCGACCAGTTGTTCCCGTATTATGCGAACCAGTTTCTGGCTCCCGGATTTAAAGGTCTGGTGGTCGCCGGAATTCTCTCCGCCGCCATCAGCACCTTCGATTCCATCGGCTCTGCGTTATCCGCGTTATTCACTCGAGATATCTATGCACGCTGGATCTGCACCAGCCAGACCGAAAAACATTATCTCAAAGTGACGCGCTGGGCGACCGTTGGCATACTGCTGATCGGGTTTCTGTATATTCCTTTCATCGTCCGCTATGACAATATGATACAGGCCTTTCGCACACTGATTCCGATTTTTGTCACGCCACTGTTTACGATCTATCTACTGGGCGTTCTCTCACGCGTGCCCCGCCAGAGCGGACTGGTCGGGCTGATCGCCGGCTCGTCATTTGGGCTACTGGGTTTCATCGACCGAGAACTGGTTGATATCGGCTGGCTTAGTCCTCTACTCACGGAAAAATGGTATGCCTTTCCCTGCTCCATGCTGGTCACTGCACTCGCAATGTTTTTAGCGGCTTTCAAATGGGGCTGGCTCAAAAAGGAAACAACCCTGGTCCTCAAACAGGAAGATATATCAAAAGATCAGAACTGGCTTGAAAACAGCCGGGCAGAACTGCAGGACATCAAAATCAACCCATTCAAAAAACCCACTCCCCAATATTTGAATCCCAACTGGTACGCCCTGATCTTAATCGCGGTCTCTTTCTGGATAATTTTTGGACTCTTCTGGTAAGGACATCCTGACAGGCAGATTATCATGAATCGTTATATGCAGAATCGACTACAGATCTGTTTCTTATTGCCGTTAATCTGTTTTCTCATGTTTTCCGTAATTTACGCAGCAGATCCCGAAGCGAAACTGTCTGCTCCTCAAGAAATTGCATTCACTGCCCACTGTGACCAGAGCCGGCAACACTACGTTCTCATGCTGCCACAACCGTTTCATGACCAGCAGGCTCATTCTGTCTTGATCGCATTGCACGGACATGGCTCGGATCGCTGGCAGTTTGTCAAAGAGATGAGAGGGGAATGCAAGGCAGCCCGCGACTTCGCCGCGAAGCATCAGATGCTGTATGTCTCACCCGACTATCGCGCACGTACCTCCTGGATGGGTCCCAAAGCAGAAGCAGACCTCGTCCAGATCATCAGCAATCTCAAAAAACAATATCAGATCAGACAGGTCTACCTGTGTGGCGGTTCCATGGGCGGTTCTTCCAGCCTGACCTTTGCGGCCCTGCACCCGGATCTCGTTGCTGGCGTTGCCGCGATGAATCCCACAGCCAACCATCTGGAATATGACAAATTCCAGCCTGCGATTCAGGCATCCTTTGGGGGCACCAAACAGGAAATTCCACTCGAATATAAAAAACGAAGCGCGGAATACTGGCCGGAGAAGTTCACCATGCCCGTCAGCATTTCGGTAGGCGGCAAGGATCAACTGGTGCCTCCGGAAAGTGCCCGTCGCCTGTCCCAGATTCTGAAACAACTGGAAAAGCCGGTCCTGTTGATTGATCGTCCCGAGCAGGGACATTCGACATCCTATGAGGACACTTATTCCCTTCTGGAATTCATGCAGAAACAATCAGCGCAGCAGAAACAGCGTTGAACCCGGTCACTGACCTATCTGGGTATCGCTGCGCAGCATATTCCCCCGATTCAGTAACTCCTCGGTCGGCACGACTACTTTCGGCTGTAGCTGGTAGGTAAACTCGTGTCGATTCGTTACTTCAAAGGGCAGCAGATTGTCTGAGACCGCATCCAGGGGGAATACCTGATACCAGGGAGTTTGCACTTTCTGCATCACGGTCTGCGTTTCATAACCATCTTTGGTCAGTGTAATTTCCCGTGTGGCATAATAAGTGAAATCAACGGACACCGGTGTATAACCGATTTCATCTCCATCCACCTTGACCAGCGCCCCGGCGGGTATCGAACGAATCGTCATTCTCCGATGCACACAGCCAGATTGTGTGATCGCCAACAGAACCAGAAGCGCAAACAGACACCGCCGCTTTGTATTCACAGCGGTAACGCAGCAATCACCGGAATTTTCAGGCTGACGGGGATCGGACATGAATTATTGGAATCAGAAGTAACTTGAACGGCAAATAACTCGATTTCGGGTCGGGAAACCCGATAGAAGAGCGGGGATTCTACAGAGATCCCAGATTTCTGCCAAGACAAGTTTCTCTCGGATATATATTCCACATTCACCTTAAGTCATTTTACTGCAATAGCTTAAAACAAGCACCAACTACATTTCTTCTCTGGAAAACTGCGAACCTCTTCCCGAATTCTTGTTTCCCTACTCTAAATAGATCACAAAAACAGCAGATTTGCGGAATGCAGGAAATTATTTTGCAGACAAAAGCGGGTAAGTGTGCCCGTTATCTTGAATTTCTTGTCCAAGCGTGCGATAAAGTGCGTATCAACAGCAAGTTATAGAACTCGGGGCTGATAAACCAGAGTTTCTCAACAATCGGGACGTAGCGCAGCCTGGTAGCGCGCTACACTGGGGGTGTAGAGGTCGCAGGTTCAAATCCTGTCGTCCCGACTCACATTTCTTAACGACTTATCATCCCTGCCGGATGGTAAGTCGTTTTGCTTTTTGTGGCTTTCTCTTTCATTTCGAAGTGGAAGCCAGACCCTGCGATGTCGAGTTAAAATTTCGGCCTGGAATAAAAAGTACACGCCGCAGCCAGGAGTAGCCCGCTCCCTTTTAGACCGGTATGTATCCAATCCCCTCGCGGAGCGAGCTTTGCCTTATGGCTTGCGGTGGTATGCCGCTGTGCGATGTTATTCCCTGCTGGTCAACACTTGAACGATTCGATCATGCAGTGGGACCGACGTCACGAGAGATTTTTCTTGTGATTTCAGTTGCTTCGTGACAGAGCGCGTTGCTGCCGCCAGAAACTGTAGTTCTACTGCAGTGAGTGGCCGGAAGTCGCTATCGGCAATGAAGAAACCCATGGGCCACGCCTCGGGACCTGCAACAGACCAGCCAAACTGTTCCGCGGCTGCGACATCACGTGGATTCACAAACGACTGTTCGTTAAGTGAAAATGAAATCCCGTGTATCTGTTTGGCGCCGGCACCGAGATCAGACGGATCGGACGCAAACACCGACTCGAGTGCCTCGGGATCATCAAAGAAGATGATTCCGATTTCCTGTCCCATTTGCCCCATGATCACTGCATACCAGCGTCCATGAATCAACTCACTGCATTGAATCTCGACTACGGATTCAGGATGAGTCGATGTCCATACACGTGATTTATAGAAATCCGCTGCAGCTTCGTAAAAATCTCCGACCATGTCAGGAGTCACGCTAGGCAGAGACACCAGAGCGGGAGGCCCTCCGACAGCCTCGTCCATGTGCTGCGACAGACTTTCAAACATCTGATCTATCAACTGGCACTGTCCGACAACACATTCGACGCCGATATCGTCGGCTACCGGTTTCACATCCAGATGATGTTCGGCAGACGGTACCCAAATCGTGGTAGGTCGCGACGGAGTCCCGCCAGGCGGATTGAGTATGGCTTCTCCGATAACACTGAGAATTGTGTTGGAATCCGGTGGCGTCAGTATTAACTGCTGTGACAGAACCAGGTCTTCCCTGTCGGCAACAATGATCATCCAGGGCTGCATGAGTTCGCCAGTCTCCTCATCCGGTAACCACTGATCGATTTGCCGCCAGTCGATTTCCCAGGTTGCGGATGACATGAGAGTGTCTCGAAGATCATCGATATCAATCTGAACCGGCAGCCCCGGTATCGGTGCAGAACGTTCGATGAAGTCCAATACTGCTGGTCTTTCGTCCGTCAGGTTCAATGCAATTCCCAAACGTTCGAGGCGCTTCTTCAATGATCGATGAAGTCCTGTGTCTGTCAATTCGATAGCGGCTGGCTTCCGCGGTTTCTCGTCATGGGGTGCCAGCATGCAGTTTAATAGACCATCGAGAACAGTGTCCGCCCCCAGTGGATCCTCTCCTGGTTCAAGATAGATCACAGTTTCCGTTGACTCTTCCACAACGGTCAGCAACCAGCCATCGTCTTCCTGCTCCGAGAGCAGTTTCGCGTCGCAGAACCATGTCTCCGTACACGAATCCAGTTTCTTTACCTTAGTGCGGAGCTTCTGGATTTTTTTCTTCACATCTTTGTCTGGGCCGACTTCTGAGGAAGGCAAATCGCGGGCTGCCTGTCGGAGCCAGGTAATTGCTCCTGGAGTTGCCTTCCAGACAAATAGAAACTGCTGACAGTACAAGTCCGCCTCGTCCGGCGACCCAGGTACGAACAATGGGATCGGTTCGTAACTGATTAGACTCGGGTCCAGTAATCGTGGAACAATATGTGGATTACGGTTCGCCTGTTCGCGCAGGGAAGTTCTCAGTTTCGGGGTATCACCTTCTTTCCGGAATCGAACCAGTAAAGCGGTGAATTGCAGAAAAGGAAAACAATCATCCGGATACTTCTGCAGCAGCTGTTCGGCATCGTCCAGGCGATCCATACGGCAATAGACTTCCATCAGCGTCCATCGCATGCCCTGGTTATCAAGGAAATTCAGCTGCAACATCTCTTCCATTTCGCCTGCGGCGTTAAGCAGATCTCCAGTTTCATAGTACCTTTCTGAGATGTCCTGTTTGGCCCGCATAAACGGTCGCGTATGGTGCAGTCCCCAGAAATCGCCCATGTTATTGCGAAGTTCATCCTCCAAATCCTCTTCGCCGAATTCGATCGCGCGACTGAGAAAATAGAACGCCGTGTTGTCGTCTTCGCAAAGTTGAGCAAGTTCGACCAGGGCATCAATATGGCGAGGATTTTTGGCGAGTGCTGCTTCCAGCAGCCTGCAACAGGTTCCCGTAGTGGGGGCTTCCATCGCCTCATCGAACAACTCGTCCGCTTCGGCTTCATCGACAGTCACGTCACCCTCAGGACTGAGAGCTTTCGCCATTACATTTTCAACGGAAACCGAGATCTGCAAACTGTCACTATCAGCTTCGTTTATTAATTTGACGATCCCTGCCAACACTCTCGCGTGCTCCTGCCTGGCCTTTTCCTGCTTTTTTTTCTTCCGCTCCCGAACTTTTTTGGCTCGTTTCTGGCCGACGTTTTTTTTCCGTGCCACCGTAATCTGTCCTCCTGAATGTAGTCTGATTCTGCTCGTCAGAAAATCAATGATACCCTATCAGTTTCTGTCATCTTTCCGGATTTTCAGATGTGAGCAGCTTAATGTCAACTGCATCAGCTAATCCCGTCATCGCTCCCGTTTGTGACAGGACAATTACCAATCCTCTAAGAAGCCATTCTGGTAACCGTACACACCACGAAAGCTTGCTGATCAGGTGATTTGGGAAACCTTGTTTAATGCTGTGAATTCAAATCCTCTACCTGATTAAGCAGGACTTCAGCCATTGCATCCGCCAATAAACCTGCATTCACATCTACTGACCAGTGCTCGCGTTGCTGTTCCAGATAAGTTTTTCAATAAAGTCAATTCCAGTTTCGAAGGCAGATCGAGTTCTGAGTTGGGGCATAGATGTTTGCGTTTGAAGTGTGGTGATTGGTTATATGAGAGTGGGTCCCGTTTTACTGTACCGTCTTCAGTGCCATTAGAGCCGAATATTTTAGATTAAGAAACGCAATGGTTAAAAGTGATGCGCTCTCGCTGTTTGCCAGAATACGCTTACTCTCTCGATTCTGCTTCAGGATAAATTCCGGCTCCGAAATTCGATATGGAACTGCTCTGATGATTACCTTGTCACTTCCATCTTTCCTGCTATATCTGCGGCTGCTCAATGCGCAAACATGGCAGACTTCATTCTCTCCCATTCCTGTCGTTGCAACTGACATCCGACGTCACTAAGCTTGATGAAGAACAGCTAGCAGCACTCAATCAGTGATTTCAATACAGAAAGTGATGAACGATGAAAACACGTCAACTTGGCAACAGCGGCCTGGAAGTCTCCGCCCTCGGGCTTGGCTGTATGGGAATGAGCTTTGGTTATGGTCAGCCTGTTGAGGAAGCAAAGGGCATTTCGCTGATTCGTGCAGCCGTCGACCTGGGCGTCACCCTGTTTGACACAGCTGAAGTCTATGGTCCCTTTACGAATGAAACACTCGTCGGCAAAGCACTGGCTCCCGTACGTGATCAGGTTAAGATTGCGACCAAGTTTGGCTTCGCCATCGACGAACAGGGAAATCAGACCGGCTTGAACAGCCGACCAGAGCATATCAGAGAAGTAACTGACGCCTGCCTGAAGAGACTGCAAACGGATCATATTGACCTGATGTACCAGCATCGTGTGGACCCCGATGTCCCCATCGAAGAGGTTGCAGGCACCGTGAAAGAATTGATTGAAGCCGGGAAAATTGGACATTTTGGTTTATCCGAAGCGGGTGTGGATGTCATCCGTCGGGCTCATGCAGTTCAACCCGTCGCGGCGTTACAAAGTGAATACTCGCTCTGGTGGCGCGAGCCGGAAGAAGAAATCCTGCCCGTTCTGGAAGAACTGGGAATCGGGTTCGTGCCCTTCAGCCCCTTGGGTAAAGGGTTCCTCACAGGAAAAATGGATGAACACACTACTTTCGAAAGCAGTGATTTTCGCAATAAAGTTCCGCGTCTTTCCGCCGAAAACCGAAAAGCAAATCAGGCATTCGTCGATCTCCTGACAGATATTGCCAGTCAGAAACAGGCGACCTCTGCCCAGATCGCCCTGGCCTGGATGCTCGCAAAGAAACCCTGGATCGTCCCTATTCCGGGTACAACGAAACAGCATCGACTGGAAGAGAATATGGCATCCGCTTCGATTGAACTCACCGAGACAGAGCTTAATCAAATCGAAGAAGGGGCAGCAAAGATCGAGGCCAGCGGCGAGCGTTACCCCGAAGCGGCAATGAAAATGATCAATCGCTGAGCGTCAAGAACCAAGGGGCTTGAGTCGGTGTGTGCGACTCAGGCTCCCTTATTGAAGATCGCATTATTTCTTATTTTTCAATCCTACAACTTTGCCGTCCAGCTGCCATTGTTCGTCAACTTTCCCCAGCAGATGAGCGAGAGCGGTTGCTGTCACATCTACCACGTATGCCTGCTCCTGAATGCGTCCCGGTGTCACTGACGGTCCATGGACTATCAGGAAGACTCGACGTATTTCAGGCACCTGATGTCCTTTACTGTGCCCCCGTTTCAGGCCGCCATGGTCGGTGCAGATGATGGTCAGCCAGTCCTCGTTTTCATAATTGGGCCGCGATTGCATTGCCTTGAGAACGGTATTCACACATGCATCCACATTTTCAATCGCCGAGATATATTCGGGGACATCGGGGCTGAATCCAATCGCATGCCCGGTCGCGTCGGTCTGATGGAAATAGACAAACATCGCCGCGGGATTCTCTTCACGCAGGATGCGGGCTGTCTTTGCTGCGATAATCTTGTCCCGTTCGCTTTCCCGCTCCAGAGCACTGGCATTCCTTGGATCGGGAGGCTGAACATAAATACGGACTGTGTTACCTTCATGCAATTCCAGATTCAATGCGCCGGCTTTTCCATCATAATTTCCCATGAGAATATTACGTCCCTGATCCGTCGTCTGAAAACGGGCTTCAAGTGTGAAGTCCGATCGGGTGATATCGCGTAACGGTTTCTGCATCGCAATTTTCAGGCCATGCGTTTTGTCGCCTGCAGCTGGTAGCTCAAGTGCCTGGGAATCCTGACCTGTGCCGGTTTCCACAAGCTTGAGAGAGGATGTTGGCGAAATAGCCCGGGCGGGAAATGATTGCCCCGTTTGACCGGCGGTATCTGCGAATTGCCTCTCTTGCGTATCGCTTTCTGGATGGGATTCAAACGTGTATTCGGCGAGCAGTCCCTTACGATCGACAGTTTGAACTCCTCCAGCTGCCACTTTAGCCGACTGCGCGATTTCCTCAGGCGTTAAGGCCCGCTTCCAGATACGGACCTCATCCAGTTGTCCATGAAAACAGGTTTGCCCGGCACGGGAATCTCTGCCGAGATAATAAAAGTCTCCACCGAGTGCAAAATCCAGATCAACGCCAGACAGCGAAGCGATCTGCTTACCGTCTAGAAATAACTGCAATTCATCCTGTTTCCGAACAGCCAGCAGATGATGCCATTGACCATCCCGTGTATCAATCTTGAGCTTTGAAGCAGAGACACTTAGATCAGCGGTCTGATTTTTCGATCGAGGTAACGCTTCGACCTCTGTAATATCGGCTTCGGAGAGAATAAATTCATGAATGGGTTCCCACGAGACCAGCGATACGGTCTGAGCATCAGGCCGCTCCCGCTTAAGCCGTTTGAAAAAATGCGGGAACAGCTCGTAGTTCTTTCCTTTGAAATGATTATCGTGCACGCCATGCTTGTCGGCCCAGACACCGGTCAGAATGCTTGACCAGCCGGGACCACTGATCGTATCATTTTTCTGATAGCGTTTTCCCAGGATCTGTGCCTGATCGGTAAAAGCACCTTCGCGAATCAGCCTGTCAAATGTGGGAGTCTTCGCCTTCAACAACGCATCTGGTCGTGTACCATCCATGCCGATAATCAGTACGCGTTTCTGCGATCGCGTTTCCTCAGGGTTCGCCGCTGATAATTTTGGTATCAGCATGGTTCCAGCGAGAAGCAGGCAGAACATTCCAGCAATCTGTTTCGAGTTGCTCATTACAATTCTTTCCAACCGGCGAGAGAATAGAACTGGCTTATGAATGAAATTCTGCAGCCAGAGAAGACTACAGTATAGCGCGTCCTGTTTTAAGGACTCAACCGCCCTGAGATGAATTTATGATGAAGCTCCTGCTCAATCTGGAAAAGCCTGCAATGCCAGGTCAGCGACTTCGCACAACTGATTACGACTGGCTCCGCCTGCTGCCTGTACGGCGATTCCATAGGAGACTGTGGATACATATTTTGCGAGTTGCTGTGCATTGGAACCAGCGGGTAGATCTCCTTCTTCGATTGCCCGTTCAAACCTCTGGCATAACAGTTTTTCGCATTTCGCGCGGCGTTTGACCATCTCTTTGCGAATCGAATCCGCGGCATCACCACAGGCCAGTGCACTTTGCACCAGGAAACAGCCACGCGGATTTTTTGAATTTGAAATCAGTTCGATATTGCCACTCCAGAGCTTTTTCACAACCGCACGGGCCGTCGGCTCATCCAGTGAACTGTGAAGATGGCAGGCGCGCATTTCCATATAGCGATCGATGGCTTTATGAAACAACGCTGCTTTATTCCCGAAGGCGGCATACAGACTGGGACGATTGATTCCCATCGCCTCGGTTAATTCCAGAATCGACGTACCTTCATAGCCATTCCGCCAGAATACATCTAACGCATTGTCTAATGCCTGATTCGTATCAAATTCGCGTGGACGTCCTACGGACATGCGGCAGCCTCCCCTGTTTCTTACTGAATAGTACACAATCAGACTTGACTGGCCAAGTCGAATGGTATATTTCTTACCTGTCAGTATATAATTCGATAGTATTAAGAAGTTTTAACACGGAAAATCTATCATATCAACATATAAATATTTTTTACTACAGTTGGGAAATGATTCAGAAATCAGCGCCACCTGACTGCAGTTTCAATTTGGAAAAGGCATCTGCTCTTAAAATTGCCACCAGAAGCTACAAGGCCGAACCAGTTTTGGAAACCAGGGTCTATTCCCCTGAAACCGATGTAATGATCCCGGATTCGATGAGTTCAGGCGAAACCCGCTGTCGCTGATCCTGATTCCCGCCCACTGAAGATGCCTTTAAATTTCCAGCCAGACTCGATGGAGAATCGCAAATGTCGCGAGTGACATTGTTGATATTATCAATTCAGACACTGACGTTAATTGCCTGTACCGAGAACGCAGCCCCGCCGGTTACTCCCCCTCCCACCAAGGTGACCACAGCCCGACCTCTTGTTTTGCCCGTCATCGAATGGGATGAATACACGGGGCGCCTGGCAGCCATCGATGCCGTTGAAGTCCGGGCTCGAGTCAGTGGCTATCTGCAATCAACTCATTTTGAAGAAGGTCAATTGATCAAAAAAGGTGATCTGCTGGCAATCATTGACCCTCGCCCGTTTGTCGCTGAAATGAATGCTGCCCAGGCGAGATTAGAAGAAGCCAATGCCAGGCTGGCTGAATCGAAATCGCTGCTGAAACAGTCACAGGCGGAACGCGCAGATGCTGCCGCCCTGTTGACACTGGCAGACCAGCGCGTGAGCCGCATCCAGCAGCTGGCGCGTAAAAATGCCACGACACAGGATGATGTCGATGTCAGCAAAAGTGAAAAATTACAGGCGGAAGCCAACCTGGCAGCCGCCGATGCAATGATTGAATCCTCGAATGCCCGGATCAAAACTTCACAGGCAGCCATTGAAACAGCAAAAGCGAATCTGGAAGCCGCTGAGTTAAATATTCAATACACTCAGATCCGGGCACCCATCAGCGGGCGCATCAGCCGACGTAATGTAACGGAAGGGAACCTGATCAGTGGAGGCTCTGAACAATCAACGCTTTTAACAAACATCGTCTCGGTCAATCCGATCCACTGCTATTTTGATGCAGACGAACAGGCCTTTCTCAAATACGCCCGGCTCTCAAGGGAAGGCACACGCAAAAGCTCCCGGGATGTGAAAAATCCGGTCTACATGCGGTTGATCGATGAACAGGGCTTTCCCCATATCGGACATATGGACTTTGTAGACAACCGCATTGATCCCAATACGGGAACCATGCGGGGACGTGCCATCTTCTCAAACGACGATGACCGTCTCACCCCCGGTTTATTTGCTGAAATCCGTCTGCCCGGCAGTGGTCGGCATGACGCCATTCTGATCCCCGACAGTGCGATCGGCAGTGATCAGTCTGAAAAATATGTGTATCTGGTAGATGCTGAAAAACAGATCAAACGTCAGGCCGTAGAATTAGGTCCCATTGCCAAAGGTTTAAGAGTAATACGCTCCGGGCTGGATGGATCGGAAGTGCTGGTCACTCACGGCCTGCAACGCATATTTCCCGGTGTCACGGTAGATCCGTCTCTCGAAACCCTGCAAGCAAGCTCCGATTCCAGCCTGCCGGATCACTACAAACCGGTACCACCAGAGAAATGGCTCACCCGTCGCTCCTCACCTGCACCACCGGGAATTTCTTCAAATATTCACCAGGCAGGCGCGCAGACATCGGCCCGCCCGAATGGGGGGCAATAGCGTATGAAATTTCCCCATTTCTTTATTGATCGTCCCATTTTTGCATCCGTGCTCTCGATGGTGGTGCTACTGGTGGGAAGCCTGGCTTACTTCCTGCTGCCTGTCGCCCAGTATCCGGAAGTCGCTCTCCCCACCGTCGTCGTTCGCGCCAGTTATCCGGGAGCCACACCTGATACGATTTCGAAAACCGTCGCCACTCCCCTGGAGCAGGAAATCAACGGCGTTGACAACATGGTTTACATGGAATCCCAGGCAACAACTGACGGTTCCATGACCTTGACGGTCTCTTTCGCCTTGGGGACCGACGTTGATCAGGCCCAGGTACTGGTACAAAACCGGGTCGCCATTGCAGAGCCGACACTTCCTGCTGAAGTGCGGCAGATTGGCGTCACTACCCGAAAAAGTTCTCCTGACCTGATGATGGTGATTCACCTGTATTCTCCCGACGATTCCCGGGATCAACTCTATATCAGCAATTATGCCTACCTGCAGATTCGCGATGTACTGTCACGCCTGGATGGCGTAGGAGACATTCAGGTTTTTGGGGGAACCCAGTACAGCATGCGGGTCTGGCTGGATGTAGAACGTCTGGCAGCACTCGATCTGACTCCCGGTGATGCCGTCCAGGCGATGCGACAGCAGAACATTCAGGTTGCCGCCGGTGTCATAGGACAGCAGCCGCTGCCAGATACGAAAGAAGCATTTCAGGTCAATGTAAACACACTCGGCCGATTGCAGACTGCAGAAGAATTTGGGGAGATCATCCTCAAATCGGGAGAAGAAGGGCGCCTTGTCCGTCTCAATGATGTTGCGCGAATTGAACTGGGCGCGACCGACTATTCCGTGCGCAGCTATCTGGGCGACAAAAACGCAGTTGCCCTCGCCATGTTCCAGCGTCCCGGTTCCAATGCCGTAGCGTCGGCGGAACGTATCATCAGCAAAGTCGAAGAACTTTCCCAACAGTTCCCCCCCGGGCTGAAACACGAAGTCATTTACAACCCGACCGCCTTTGTCGAAGAATCGATCGATGAAGTTTTCTCCACGCTCTGGCAGGCAGGTCTGCTTGTGACACTCACCGTATTTGTCTTTCTGCAAAACTGGCGTTCGACCATAGTGCCGACCATCGCGATCCCGATTTCACTGGTCGGTACTTTTGCCGTCATGTATGCCATTGGCTTCAGCTTGAATAACCTGTCACTGTTCGGCCTGGTGCTCGCCATCGGTATCGTGGTGGACGATGCCATTGTAGTGGTAGAAAATGTCGAACGACTGATCGCAACCGGTCTTTCGCCTCGAGATGCGACTCGCAAAGCCATGGACGAAGTCGGTTCAGCCTTGATCGCGACCACGCTGGTTTTGATCGCGGTCTTCGTACCAACCGCTTTCATCGCCGGAATCAGTGGCCAGTTTTACCGACAGTTCGCTATTACCATTGCCGTCTCGACTGCAATTTCGACTTTTGTCTCGTTGACACTTACACCTGCAATGTGTGCCCTGCTGCTGCGTCCTCCGAAAGCAGCGAGTGAGAAAGCGACTTCTGCCAGCCGCTTCCGCTTCATTCGAGGACTGGTCTACCTGCGCGAACTCCCCTTTCGCCTGTTTAACAAAGTATTTGATTTTACCAGCGAACTTTATGCGGGCATTGTTTCGCGTGTATTGCGAATGAGTTTCCTGATGCTGATCGTGTACGTCGGGCTGCTCGGTTTGACCTGGTTCGGCTTCACTAAAGTTCCCTCCGGTTTTATTCCTGCTCAAGACCAGGGATATCTGATTATCGCGATCCAACTGCCACCTGGAGCGAGTCTGAATCGAACTGATGAGGTTACGCGACAGATTACCGATATGGCACTGGATGTTCCCGGAGTCTCTAATGCGGTGTCGTTTGTCGGGTTCTCAGGAGCAACTCGTGCCAACAGCTCCAACTCAGCGGCTATTTTCCCTGTGCTCGAAGACGCCCGGCTCCGTGCGACAAAAGGGCAGTCAGTCAATGCGGTCCTGGCAGAGCTGCGGAAACGGGTCAGTGTGATTGAAGATGCCAACGTATTCGTCATCCCCCCGCCTCCCGTGCGCGGGATTGGTACCGGGGGCGGATTCAAAATGCAGATCCAGGATAAGTCCGGCGCCGGCATGATTGCCCTGCAGGATGCCACCAATGCCGTCATCAATCAGGCCAGGCAGGAACCGGGACTGGTGCAGGTTTTTACGAACTATACTATCGGAACTCCCCAGTATTTTGCCGACATCGATCGCACCAAAGTCCGAATGCTTGATGTCCCTATCGGCAACGTCTTTGATGCATTGCAGATTTACCTTGGCTCTTCCTATGTGAATGACTTCAACTTCCTGGGACGTACTTATCGAGTCACGGCACAGGCAGATTATCGCTATCGTGATGAACGCGAAGACATCGCCCGGCTCCGCACCCGCAGCAGTACCGGGGCGATCGTTCCGCTCGGGTCGATGGTCACTCTTCGTGAAACGACTGCGCCGGACCGGATTGTCCGCTACAACCTGTATCCGTCGGCTGACATCAATGGAGATACCCAGGCCGGCTTCAGTTCCGGCCAGTCGATTGCCACCATGGAACGTGTTGCCAGGGAAACACTGCCACCAGGCTTTGGCTTCGAATGGACGGATATCGCTTACCAGCAGAAAGCGGCGGGAAATACGATTATTTATATCTTCCCATTATGTGTGCTGTTTGTATTCCTGGCCCTGTCTGCACAGTACGAAAGCTGGATTCTGCCGCTCGCGGTCATCCTGATCGTGCCCCTGTGCCTGTTGTGTGCCGTCTTTGGAATCTGGCTGCGAGAGATGGACAATAACATTCTGGTGCAGATCGGCTTTATCGTGCTGATCGGACTTGCCTGTAAGAACGCCATTCTGATCGTCGAATTCGCCAAGGCGGAAGAAGACACGGGCAAGAGTCCGTTCCAGGCAGCCGTCGATGCCTGCCGCCTGCGATTGAGGCCGATTCTGATGACCGCCTTTTCCTTTATCCTGGGGGTGATTCCACTTGTGATCGCCACGGGAGCCGGTTCTGAAATGCGACAGGCATTAGGAACGGCAGTCTTCAGCGGGATGCTGGGAGTGACTCTGTTTGGACTCTTTCTGACCCCCGTGTTTTATGTCGTGCTGCGAAAAATGGTCGCATCTCGGAAACAAGACTCACCGGAAAATGAGGAACTCAATACTGCTCCTCAGCCAATGCTCGAAAACCAGACATAAAAGAAAACCTCGGCATCGATTTCGTAATCAATGCCGAGGTTTTTCGTATATCGACAGCAGTAATTAACCAGAGTGTGTCCAGTTTGACTGTAGCCTCTCCAAGGCCGTTTGCACCAGGCATAATAGCAGGAGAGACGCTATGGCTGAATGTGATGCGATTTAGACTACAGTCACATCCAGAGTAATGTCGGCATTAAACAGTTTCGAAACGGGACAGCCGGCTTTCGCCATCCCCGCCAGTTCTTCGACTTTGGCAGCATCAGCACCGGGAACGCTGGCCTTCAAAGTCAGGTGAACCGATTTAATCGCAAAACCGCCTTCGACCTGATTTAAAGAGACCTCAGCAGTCGTTTCCAGCTTATCAGCTGTAAGACCGGCGTCTCCGAGAATCTTCGAAAGTGCCATTGAGAAACAACCCGCATGGGCGGCTCCCAGAAGTTCTTCAGGGTTCGTTCCCTGCTCACCTTCAAAGCGGCTGGAGAAACCATAGGGTAGACTGGATAAGGCACCACTCTCAGTAGATACAGTCCCTTTTCCATCTTTAAGTCCACCCTGCCAGACTGCAGATCCCGTTCTTTTAATCGTCATGATAAATTCCTTTATTTTAAATTCGATAATATTGGTCCATCAATCCTGTATTGACAGGCGCTCAACGCCAGGTGAGCACGCCAACGAGCATGCGGACCATTTCAGACAACGTGTCATTCCAAGTCTGATAAGACACTGTTAACAACACTGCCTCCTCAGCTTAATCGATTCGCTGCAAGATGTCACGTAACAGCCGGGAAAGCAGCGGCTGCCTGAAGTGAATGATCAAATTCCATCAGTTGGAGATTCCCACCATTGCCAGCGCCCTGTCTTCCAGTTTACAATTTATCACTCTAAAGAACTTAATAATATCTGAGCATCAAATTCAGGCTGAAACAAAGGGATTTATACCATGTGTTTTCGTAAATCACCTTCTGGTCTATTCTTACTGTTATCCATTATCGCTCTGCTTCCCCGCACTGCATTGACTGCGGAAATCCCATCTCCATTAAGTCCAGACACACCCTATACGGCGAAAAAAAGTGCGCCGGTCACTCATGATGTCGAGTTCTCGGTCATTGTGACGCCCCCCTACCATTGCAAGGTATTGAAAGTCTGGATTCCAGTTCCCCAATCAGATGCAGCACAGAAAATTGAAAACAGTCAATTCACCACATTTCCCGACAAAGTCAAACCGCAGATCTCGAGCGAGCCTGTGTACGGAAACCGTTTTGCCTGCTTTGAGTTTCACGATCCGCACGGAGCTCAGATCATTACCCATCGCTTTCGGGCCCAGGTCTGGAACCTGAACTGGCAACTCGAGCCGGAAGCCGTCGAAACCGTTTCAAACTGGCCTGACCAGTTCGCCCCTTACCTGACTCCTCAATCCATACAGGATCAGCAGCAGTTTCAACGGGTACTGAAACAGATTGGAAAAGCCACTGAGAAGCAAAGACCGGGACTGATGCAGGCGATGAGCTGGATCGATCAGAATCTGACCTACGATCACATCAATGCGTCCTTACAGGCTGATGCCAACCATGCCCTGAGTCAACGACGTGGCCACTGCAGTGATTACCATGGTTTATGTGCCACCCTGGGACGGGCCATGGGATATCCGACGCGTGTCACCTATGGACTGAGCCTCTACCCCAAGAACTCACCCTCGCATTGTAAAATGGAGGCCTTCCTGCCCCCTTACGGCTGGGTCAGTTTTGACATTTCGGAAACTCAGAAACTGGTGAAGTCGATCCAGTCCTCAAACGATTTCACACCACAACAGCAGCAATCTCTTACTACTGCCGCCCGACAACGACTTCGCTCCGGCTTTCGTGAAAACAGCTGGCTGCTGCTGACGCGCGGCACCGACTACGAATTGGCACCTCCCGCATCAAAACCAGTACGAATTGTTCGCACGGCCTATGTGGAGGCAGATGGAGCGGCACTTCCCGAACCAGATCCGGCCAACAGCAGTCAACGCGAATTTTCCTGGATGACCTCACACCGCTACACGGCTGACAGGCCCTTCAAGAAACGCTTCAAAGATCTTTCCACTCTCAGCAGTGATTAACCAGGCTGCAAGGTCTTGCCGCAACCATTTAAGGGCTACCCTTATTTCAGTGTGCGAAAGGGAATCAGCTTCCACAACCGTTTGTCGCGGAGAAACAGGCTGAGCCAGACCAGTACGCCAAGTCCTGCCTGCACCACAAAAGGATCGCCGACCCGCCAGTGCGTGCACATCGCGCCGCCCAGATAACCGGTCAATAAAATTGCTCCCACGACTGACGTCCAGGGCAGCAGATAAAGCACCAGGCAGGTCAGTTCCAGAATCGCCAGCGGAAAAACCATCGAATCCGGCAGTCCCAGATGGGCCATGCCTTCTGCCAGTTCAGGACCTCCTTTGAGTTTCATCACACCACTCATGCCAAACATGAAAGCCAGGGCGGCGGCAATCAGACGACCAATCCAGACCAGTGCAGTATGGGGACGTTGACTCGGTGTGGAAATGGCGTCATTCATGATTAATTCCTTCTCGTGATGCGGGAAGCAGATTTTAAACAGTTCAATTATATTGTCACATTTTCATAAGCCAGCTGCAGGGCAATTTTTATAACTTTCTTGCTGGCATTTTGCAATTTCACATTCGTGTACCCGCGTTGTCCCCAGGCACCACTGCAGGGTTGGAATACTTCGGAGTCCGATTCGATCAGCGCGGCCTGCTGTTCGGGAGTCAGCTTCACCATCCCCCACTCCGTAGTTGGACTTCCCAGTGAGGCGTAAATCAACTGCTTTTTTCCCGCTCTAAAATCAGGATGCGTCATATGAGACTTCTCGATAGCCCCTGCGAATGACAAGGCGATTTCTCTAAAAACGTCCTGATTCATATTCCCCATCTGCCTGCATCAGCGCCTGGACCAATCGCGATTCAACGTTACTCTGCCGCTGCTGGATCCATGTAAAATACTTCCCAGATATGGCCATCCAGATCCTGGAAGCCATGTGCATACATAAAGCCATGATCCTGGGGCTCATTATAAGTACTTCCCCCGGCAGCAACAGCTTTCTTTACCAGAGCGTCAACCTGCTCCCGATTCTCACAGGATAATGCCACCAGGACTTCCGTACTTTTAGTTGCATCACAGATTTCCTTGGGAGTAAACATCTTAAACTTGGGATAAGTCAACAGCATGGCATAAATTTCCTCGCTGATCACCACACTCGCAGCGGTCTCATCAGTCCACTTTTCGTTGATCGAATACCCTAACGCTTTATAGAAAGTCATCGACTTTTCCAGGTCTTTGACAGGCAGATTTACAAATATTTTTGTCGTCATTACATCTTCCACATTCAGAGTGAGTGATTATGGGTCTTTTCCCCTGCAATGATATACGAATCCCGGGATTACAGTGATTATTCTTCCGCTAATCCCAATTGTTCCGTCGCAGCCCGGATCCGCTCTTCCTGTTCCTGCAATTCCGGTGTAAATTCCTCGCCGAAATCTTCGGGCTCAAACAGGGGACGTATTTCAATATCAGATTCTTCCGTCATCGGATTCGGACAGCGTTTGACCCATTCAATCGCTTCTTCCATGGATTTCACCTGCCAGATCCAGAACCCGGCGACCAGCTCTTTCGTCTCTGCAAACGGGCCATCCATCACTGTCCGATTTGTATCCGAAAAACGAACCCGGGCACCACGCGAACTGGGATGCAGCCCTTCTCCGGCGAGCATGATTCCCGCCTTTACCAGTTCCTCATTGAAGTTTCCCATGTCTGTCAGCAACTGTTCGCTCGGCATTTCACCTGCTTCAGAACCGGGTGTTGCCTTGACCATTACCATGACTTTCATTGGATTTCCCTTTCTGTTCGTATTAGGATTGCTGTTTATTTCCATGATCTAGCCATTCGTCGAACAGGCGTTTCTGAAATCGACAATCCGGTTTATTTTTTTACAGGAATTTCCGGCAACTCGAAAATTGGCCTGATTTCCACAGTCCCTTTTTTCGCCGGTGGGAGACGGCTGGCGATCGCAATCGCCTCGTCCAGATGATCAACGTCGATGATGTAATATCCCCCCAGCTGTTCTGTGGTTTCCGCAAACGGACCATCGGTCACGATTCGGCGGTCGTCACGGACCCGCACACTGGTGGCGGTCGAAACGAGATGTAACGGCGAGGACGCAAGATATTGCCCCTTCTCATTCAGCTCATGACAGATCTGGGTTGATTCTTCCATGCAGGCAGATCGTTCCTCTTCAGTCCAGTTTCCTTCTTCACCATAAATCAGCAGCATATATTTCATTGTGTTAACCTTTATACTCAGTATGAAAGTAAAAAGAGCAAATCAGATGGAATCCCGTTTGATTATTTTGCTTCAGGAAGGTTATCCAGTTCCACGATGGGCCGCACTTCTATAGTACCAACCCGCGCGCCCGGGATTCGACGTGCTACCGCGATGGCAGCTTCCCGGTTTTCCACGTCCACCAGAAAATAGCCGCCCAGCTGCTCCGTCGTTTCTGCAAAGGGACCATCCGTGATGAATGCTTCGCCTTCGCGAACCCGTATGCTGACAGAAGTGGTAGTCGGCTGTAGAGGCGCAGCGGAGCAATACTCTCCTTCCGCATCCAGTTCGTAACACAAGGCTACAGACTCCTTCATCGCCAGCTTGCGTGCTTCTTCTTCCCAGGCATCTGCTTCTGCGTAGACCAGTAACATAAATTTCATATCCAGCCAGCTCCCATTATGTTTTTCGACGGTTGTGGGAAGTCATAATCTGCAGCCATGTTCCGTCATCAGTCAGGATTTCACTTGTAAGAATCCAGTGGGAGTCGTCAACCAGTTCAATGGCGTCTTTGTAGGATGTCATGCCTTCACTACCAAACTTCGGCCCCTCTGCTTCCAGGGTCAGTTTTTTACCTGCTGTGATGACACCATTCTGGTACTGCCAGAGATACGTCATCATGGATCCCACGAACGTCCCTGTATAACAACTCTTGACTGGATCATAGCCTAAAGTCATTAATGTCGACCAGCGTCCTCCCTCGGGTTCCTCTCCACTCCCTTCCAGCAGATACCACATCCCCTCCAGTGAACGACAGGTGGTTACTCCCGTTGATGTATGAGTTGGCTCTCCGGGGCCCATCTGGCATTCCGTTTCCGTCTGCCACTCTCCTACCAGGGGCTCCAGCCAGTTGTGTTCTGCCTGTGGCTTTTCAAACATTTGATAATCCTTGTAATAAAAGAAGGTGAAATGAAATCCTGCTCTCTGCGAATCAGGAATTCTTAAATGCGGCGTCACGTGCTTCCAGTAATGCGTTGATTTCTGCATTCGCAGGCCGGATTTCAAAGGGTCCAAAACGGACACCAGGATGCTTTGACATCAGCGCGATGGCATGATTCAAATCCCGTGCTTCCAGAAAGAGTAGTCCCCCGATCTGTTCTTTCGTTTCCGCAAAGGGGCCGTCGGTCACATCAACCTGCCCCCCCTTCATCCGCAGCGTCACAGCAGCTTCTGCACGCTGTAACGCCTCGCCTCCCACAAAATGACCGCCGCGTCTCAATTCATCATCGTAGGCAAAACACTCTTCCATGAACCCTGCCATTTCGGCTTCCGTTTTGCCTTCCATCGTTGCGTCATCATAGTAACCCAGACAGACAAATTTCATTTTTCTCTCCTCAATCATGCTTGTGTGAAATGATCGTTATGTAGTGGGATCAGTAAGATTCTCCCGCCGCGGCACTCTGCAGTCGTGCGATATCCAGTTTGGTCATCTGCATCATTTCCTGCATTACCCGTCCGGCGACAACAGGATCCGGATCTGACACCAGTTCTGGCAAGACGCTGGGAACGATCTGCCATGAGAGGCCGAACTGATCTTTCAACCAGCCACACTGCCCCGGCTCCCCTCCTGCGGATAACTTTTCCCAGAGCTCGTCTATTTCATCCTGGGTATCACAGTTGACTGCAAATGAGATCGCTTCCGTAAATTGAAACAGAGGCCGCCGTTCAATGCGAGAAACTGCTGGCCTTCCAGTTCAAACGCAGCGACCATGACCGATCCCTCAGGCCCCGGGCCTCCTGAGCCATAATGGTTGATTTTCAGTTTCTTCGAATTTTCAAATACCGACAGATAAAATTCCATCGCCTGTTCGGCATTGTCATTGAACCAGAGAAACGGAGTAATTTTTTGAACCTTGGACATAATTCTGATTCCTGATGATTTGAGTATTGAAGAAGCTGGAGACGGGCAACAGAGAAATCAGCCCTGGCTGAACATCGCCTGCATGCCTTCCTGAATTTCTTCCATACTCAGATCACGCACATGGGTAGCGATCGCCCAGCAATGCCCGAACGGATCTTCCACCTGGCCGTAACGGTCTCCCCAGAACATGTCGGTCACCGGCATTTTCAAAGTAGCTCCTGCAGCGACTGCCTGCTCCACCAGCGCGTCTGCGTCTTCCACCTGCAAATGCAGTGTTACCGGTGACCCACTCAATTCTTTAGGTCCTTGTATGCCACAATCGCTGTTTGCATCCACCAGCATGACTTGCGAGTCACCAATTTTGAGACACGCATGCATCAGCCTTCCATTCGGGCCGGGCAGACGCATCTGTTCGACTGCTCCAAAGGCTTTTTCATAAAATGCAATCGCGTCTGTCGCCCCGTCACAGACCAGATGTGGTGTGACCGTGTGCATGCCTGTCGGGATGGGTTTGACGTTTGTGTTCTGCTTAGCCGAATTCATGATTTCACTCCACTGATACTCTGAAAATGGGTAAACCGTATTTGCTTCCAGAGCGCATCACATTTAACCATAGCGTCGCTCAATCTGAGATACTCGGACCAAATGGCCTTGGAAACGCTACAGTAAAACTGGACACAGTCTGCTGGAAATCAAATACCCTTGATTACCATCTAGTCGAACGTGCCCCTGCGAAATCGACAACCTGACTGAAATATTTTTTATTTTGGAGAAAAGGAAGTTCTATCAGCACATTCTATACACATAAAACAAGTAATAGCAGCCGGTTGTGCGATAGCCCAAGACTGGCGGACTCCTGAAGAATACTTCAGAATCTTCTTAGGA
>NZ_CAXAVM010000005.1:0-79977 GCF_963972345.1 uncultured Gimesia sp.
ACTGGGTTTACGGTAACGGCGGTCTGACCGTGTTCAATACACTGCTCAACCCGAACTCCGAGTATCCTAACTGTGTGACCTGTTCCAGTTGTGGTACGAACGATGCCCCTGGACTGTTTCCTGCCCGCAGTCGTCACGCCGGTGGTGTGCATATTCTGATGGGCGATGGCGCCACGCGATTTATCAGTGACAACATTGACAATACCACCTGGCAGAACCTGGGCGGCATTCAGGACGGAAACGTTCTGGGTGAATTCTAAACTGAGTCCAGTTTTACTCAAGCGTCTCCCGGGTCATTGGGAGCGAGTCTAATAGATTGGGACACGCTCTGGTGAAATGCGACGTGTTCCAGACCGTTCTATCAGATGTTAAAAGATTTTTGAGATATGAGCAGCATGGGAGTTTCGACTCTCATGCTGTTTTTCCACAGGTGGCGGATACCTCCCCTATTTATTTGAAAGCAAGCTATATGAAATCACTCTTTGCGCTCCTGACTGGTCTGGCGTTGATTTTACCTGTAATGACTGGCTGTTCCGGCGAAGCAGAACCTGAAGTTCCAACTTCCGCGGCTATCATCTCTTCCTTCAAATCGAATCTGCAGGTTGTCGTTGATACCGGCGAGGGGGGCAGCGGGCTGGATGTACTGCGCTCGGACTTTGAAGAACTGCAGAAACAGGCGCCCGAAAAAGCCGCTGCCGTTGAGAAAGACTATAATGCACTGATGAAAGCCGGTAAGCCGGAAGACCGGAAAACGCTGGCCGCCAAAATCATCGCAGATTTAGAATAACGCATCTGCGAATCGTCAACCCTCACGGGGGGACGCTGCCGGTTTGTTCTTCCACCAGATCATCAGCCGCGGAGATAATTTGTCGCCTTCAAGAACACCTTCCACCTGAATAAACCGGTCCTCCTTGATGCGATAAATGAACGACTGCGGCGCCGGTGATTTTTTGCCTTTATTCGGGCCTTTCAGAACTTCAAGATCGTAATAGATAAAGAGGTTGGCGTCGCTCATGCGCTGCAGGCGATACTTTGCCTGATGCTGGTGAACGCGACGGCCCAGCCTGTCGTAGACAGTCACTTTTGAGAGATCGCGGGTGAGTTCTTGTTCGATGCGCAGCGGAGAGCCTTTTGCATCCTGATCGTTGCGGACCCAGATACCGGCTACTGCTTCATAGTCTTCCTCGGGTGCCGGTTCTGCTGCGGTACTCACAACGGCCCACAGCAGGAGCGCTGCCATCGCTGTTACAGACTTCATCTGAAACCTCCCTGTTTTGAATCGGAGACCTGATTTCTGAGTGTCAGCTGAGTCGTTCGAAATGCAGAGGGTGATCGGATTCCGGATCTGCCACCCGCATCGAGATTTTCCCGTCGAGAACATCGGTTAACAAATCGCCACAGACGTCGGCTCGCCAACCGGCCATCAGGCGGGGACGTTCCTCTGAGATTTCTTTGTAGACATGGTAGCGAACCAGGTGTCTTAAGTCGGCGGCAGTTCCCACGAGCGTCTGGGAGACATTCATTTCGGCACAGCGATTGGCCAGAGCGATTCCCAGCAGCTTGCCAATCACCTGTTCATCCTGGTTCTGTTGGGTATTGGGGTTTTCCGTGAGTTGAGGCAGCTGATCGCTGGGCGTCTGTTGTGCTTTGGCGATCCGCTGTACCACTTCGGGTGCCAGCTTGAACATATTCTTGCGGTTCAGATCACGTGTGGCCGTCAGATCCTGGGGGGTGGCCGGTTTGCGACGTGCGAGTTCAATCAGGAGGTCATCACGGAGAATCCTCCGTGCCGGCTGGTTCTTTTCCTGAGCCACTTCATCCCGCCAGTCAAACAGTTCACGCACAATGGCCAGCTCGCGCGGTTTCAACTTGTGCAAACCGGAAACACGGCGCCAGTTTTCCCGATGGAATTCAGAATCGACCTCGTCAATCATGCGTTGAAACTCGGCTTCAGCCCAGTCGAGTCGACCCAGTTCGATCAATTCTTTTTCCTGAATTTTCCAGATCTTGAGCACGAACTTGACGTCATCCAGAGCATATTTGATCTGTTGCTGAGTGAGCGGACGACGACGCCAGTCGGTGCGGGTCTCTTTACTACCTGCTTTTTCATTCAGCACACGCGCCACCAGTGCGGTATACGAAATGGGAAAGCTGCGGGAACGCAGGCCTTCGGCGATCTGCAGATCGATCAGTTGTTGAGGTTTTTTCCCGGAAAAATGACGACAAAATCGAACCTCTTCACGACCGCCGTGTACGACGACGGTTGTGGTATCGTTCGTCATGATATCCCACCAGGGAGATAAATCATCGATTTCATAAGGATCAACGGCAACAGCCTGGCCATTGACGGCAAACTGCAACAGGGACAGTTCCGGCCGATAGGTGAACTCTGAAACAAATTCGGTATCGAATGCGACGATGCCCGCGTCCAGGATTTGATCACATAACGCGATAAACTCGGACTGCTGCACGATGAGGGGGCTCGACATCCTTTAACCACTTCCTTTTCTTTGACCCGAAGCTCAGAACTTCGTCTGACTTGACTGCGCCGACTTGCCTGTTCCCGCTTAAACCCTAATGTTGTAGATATTTATCGGATTCGTCAATGAACTCAGGCACATTTTGTGCCGGTGTCAGTTATTGTCAGCCTCCTGAAAGGGGCGTTCACAGGGATTAAAAACCCGTTGAAGTCGACAGGATTGAAAAAAACCGTATAAGTTTCGCCGCCTGCTCTGTCGATTCTGTTTATAGAAGATCCTGTGGCTCAAATCTGAGCGGCAGAATCTGCCGATTGTTAACCTACTTTAAAAAGCCGCTCCAGGAGCAGACTGTCATGGAAGACGAGGCCCCACCGGGAGTCCCGGAGTGGGTGGTGACTTACGGTGATATGATGTCACTGTTGCTCACCTTCTTCATCATGCTGGTTTCATTGAGTGAAATCGTGAATGATGAAAAATACCGGGCCATCCTGGAATCCATTCAGACCTACACGGGATATCGGACCGGTCCGATCTCACCGCCGGGAAAGTATTTCCCGATGAACTCGCTGGTGGAACAAATGAGTATGCTGGGAGCCTACACAGACAGCCCCGATCGTGGTCGCGGGGGAATCAAAACCCGTTCCCTGGAAGGCAAGGATGTGCGCGTTTACCGGACGCGTGAAGGGGTACCCGTACAGGTGGGACGTACCCTGTATTACAACCAGATCGACATCGATCTGGATCCCGCACGCCGGGAAAAACTGGACCAGATGATCCCTGAACTGGCCGGGAAACCGAACAAAATCGAACTCCGCTCGCATACCTCAGTCAAACCGTTGCCCGCTGACTCGCCGATTCATGACAAGCTGGTTCTGACCTATCAGCGGGGGCGGAACGTGATGATGTACCTGATCCAGAAAGGCATCGAACCGAAACGGATTCGCATTACCTCCGCTGCCGACTATGAACCACCATTGCAGACCGGTGATGAAAAGTCGGAGCAGATGGATCGCCTGGATGTGTTACTCCTGGATGCTTTCGTGAACGATTATGTCGGCCCCAGAAAGTAACAGTCAATACAAGGCTGTGTCCTGAAAGTTTTACTCTGCCATCAGATCTTCGACCTGGTATGCGCGACGGCGGGTGGCTGCGTCGTGCATTTTGATGATATGCGGTGCGGAAGCTTCGATGTGGGCTTCATCCAGGCGTCTGTTGACAGCAGGAGCCAGGGGTACGAACATCGATGTAACGCGGGCGTCCATACTGTTCTCTTCTGATTCAGACATTTCCTGATCCTTTATCTTCATTTCATCTAACACGACAGGATTCCAAGTTTCTTTCCGCTGTTCGGCTGAGACATAATGTGTCCGGGCCCAGCTCCGCAATCTCAATTCTTTAACCAGAGAGATCGTACTGTCCAACTCCTTGATCATACTGCGCTATCCTCTTTGATGAATCTTCTGATGCACGCCCCATTTCCAGGCGCGTCCTGATCTGGATGGTCCCGGTTTCAAGAAACCGATAGACGCTGCAGCAAACCTGGACACAGGCTTAAATGTGACTACTAATCAGATCGTCTGGAATCTTACATCAGCCAGAATGATTTTGTTTTCGTTCATCGGCATTCAGTGAGATTCCCGCGGCAGGCAGCTATTGCAGACACAACCCGAAGAACATGGTTGTTGAGAAGAATGGTCAGGACCACAAATAAGAGACTACGCCGCATAATCAAACGGAACCCTGCAACCCGGCGCGACGCTCAAAATCAGTACAATCAGCATTCTTCTTCTTCCGGGTCTTCGTCACTGACCCGATAGCGTGAAAGCAGTACCGAAAACAGATTTCGCGTCGACCTGGTAACGGTTTCCAGCTGAGGCGTCTGGGACTCGTGCAGAAAGGTAAATGCCAAAACGATGATCACCGCCGCCGTCAACAGGATGGAAGAACGCACTTTCTGATTTTCGCTGAGTACCCCCAGCATGGGAATATACCAGGCGCGACTGGTGACAGACGCTTTGAGATGGGGATTCCACTCGGGAACATCCAGGGCATGATCCGGCTCGACGGCAATGCGTTCTTCCCCGGGACTGGCGGCATCAAAGTCGATGCGGGCCACTTCAGAACGGAACTCCGGGTCATTCTCCAGCGAATGCGCGATCTCTTTCAGGTATTCCACCTGATTTTCCAGCGAAACCAATTGCACCTGGTTAGTCAGATACTCATTGCGCAAGTTCAGATAAGACAGGTAGCGGGGCGCCAGAACCACCGCCGCAAACAGGCTGGCTGCAATGAATAACAGGATCCAGAATGTCAGCGAGATCATCCAGCCCAGGCGGGATTCTTCATTCTGATTCTGATTGACTGACACAATAAGCACGCCCGATTTCAACAGGGAAAAACTGCAGGAAAACAACACCGTCATTCTCTTTAATCAAAATCGACCACGACACACAGCCTTCTTCATGCGCTGTAAAACAGTACGGGTTATCCAGACTGCTCCCTTTCTAACGGTTGGCAAGCCAGGCTTGAGTCATCGGGCAGAATATACGGGCGCAAAAAAACTCCCCTCTGAAGTGAACCAGAGAGGAGTGATTTTTATTCGACTTTGCAGTAGCGATCAGGAGATCGTGCCACCAAAGGTTGCTTCGGTACCGAGGATTTCTTCGATGCGGAGCAACTGGTTGTATTTGCAGATCCGGTCGGTTCGGCTGGCAGAACCGGTTTTGATCTGACCTGTGCAGAGTGCAACGGCGAGGTCGGCGATGGTGGTGTCTTCGGTTTCGCCGGAACGATGACTCATCACGGCGGTGTAACCATTGCGTCCTGCCAGTTGAACGGCTTCGATGGTTTCGGAGAGCGTACCAATCTGGTTGACTTTCACCAGGATGCTGTTGGCGATGCCTTCATCAATCCCCCGCTGCAGACGTTTGGGATTGGTGACAAACAGGTCGTCGCCCACCAGTTGGACTTTATTACCCAGACGCTCGGTCAACAGTTTCCAGCCATCCCAGTCATCTTCAGCCAGACCGTCTTCGATGGAGCAGATCGGATATTTATCAACCCAGGAGGCGAGGAAATCAACCATGCCGGCAGAATCGAACTCGCGACCTTCGACGGTATAGATGCCGGTTTTGGAGTTAAAGAACTCGGTGGAAGCGGCATCCAGGGCGATCTTCACCTGATCGCCGGCTTTGTAGCCTGCGTTTTCAATCGCCGTCAGAATGACATCAATGGCGTCTTCACTGTTAGGCAGATCAGGAGCAAATCCTCCTTCGTCACCAACGGCAGTACTCAGACCTTTGGAAGAGAGGACTTTCTTGAGTGAATGGAAAATTTCGGTGCCGCAACGCAGTGAATCACTGAAGTTGTCGAAGCCCAGAGGCATCACCATGAATTCCTGCAGGTCGATCCCGTTGCTGGCATGCTCACCACCGTTGATGATGTTCATCATCGGGGCAGGCAGGCGGTTCGCACCCACGCCACCCAAGTAGCGAAACAGTGGCAGATCAGAAGCGTGTGCCGCTGCATGGGCTGCAGCCAGCGAACAGGCCAGGATCGCATTCGCACCCAGGCGAGATTTATTTTCCGTGCCATCCAGGTCCAGCATCACACGGTCGATGAGCAGCTGATCGCTGACATCCAGGTCGACCAAGACATCGGCGATCTCGGTGTTCACGTTTTCAACAGCCTGCTGAACCCCTTTGCCCAGAAAGCGATCTTTCTTATCTGCATCACGCAGTTCACAGGCTTCATGCATCCCTGTGCTGGCACCACTGGGTACAGCGGCACGTCCGACAGTTCCGTCTTCCAGTTCGATATCCACTTCCACAGTGGGATTCCCGCGGCTGTCAAGAATTTCACGGGCATGAACGGAACTAATGGCAATACTCATCGTTTGTGTTTCCTCAAAGACTTCTATGAAATGAACTCGAGCAGCTGAGTGTGATACACATCAACATTGTTCGATACAAGTGCGCTCAAAGAAGCATCTTTTTAGCAGAAACAGGGGTTAAGCTCAAATGACTGGGTTTAGATTGTATGAATCTTTCGAGGACCGGCAAGGTGACGCTTCCCGTAGATCCCGTGAGAGCACCCCCGAGCAAAGGACGCTGTTTAAACGACGAAAACCCTTGAATTGAATAGCTTTCCGACAGACGCGTATTGCCGCGGAATGCTGTCAGACTGGACAGTTTTTTTGGATTCGAGGATTTGGGACCGAAGATTACCGATTATTCGCCCCGTGGTGGAATCCCGAATCTCGTCAGGGGTTATGAATCTTGTTAGACTGTTCTGTTCCGGTGACAGACTGAAATCCGGTCTGTCTCCTTAATATAAATCGAATATAAATCGCTATTAAATTCCGCCTTGTTTGAAACCGTTTTCCGATGAGTTCCACTTCACAACATAATCATTCACAGAAATCTGGCACGTCCTACCCCCGCTTGAACGTGGAAGCCATGGACCCTCAGTTGACCACGATCCAGCCGGGTGGCGGGATTATTATCAACCTCGAGATGCTCTGGGGGCGCTGGCGCCGGTTCTGGCTGAAGACGTTCCGCCGGGGCTACGTGCAGAAGATGCAGAGCAAGCGAAAAGGTGATTTCAATCCCTGTCCGCATGAGGTACTCGATCCCCGTGATCTGAAGTACCATGAAAACCAGGGCGGGTATTACTGGGATCCGGCAGACGATCCGTTTGCTTATCGCAGCCGACTCCCATTCGCCCGGGAAGGACTGGCGGAACTGATCGTGCTTTCCACCCTGTTCTTCGGCGGTGCAGCTCTGACGACTGGATTGTTGCTGGTGACCGGGGCAGCGGGATACATCGCGAACTTCGGCTGGTTGCTGACGCTGACCCTGTTACTGCTGGGTCTGGAAATCGTCTGGTTCTTTCGTAATCCGAATCGGAAGATTCCGACCGAACCAGGAGTCGTCGTCTCACCCGCTGACGGGACCCTGGATACGATCGAAGAAATTGAACATCATGAATACATTGGCGGTCCGGCGATTGAGATCGGCATTTTTCTCTCCATTTTTAACGTACACATCAATCGCACACCGGTCGCCGGAAAAATTATCAAACTCGCTTACCGGCCGGGCAAATGTCTGAACGCGTTGCGCCCCGAATCCACGCGCGAGAACGAGCGTCTGGAAGTCTACCTGCAGATGCCGGAACCGACGAACCGCCCCATGCTGGTGCAGCAGATCACCGGCGCGATCGCCCGGCGCATTGTCTGCCGTATTAAACCGGGGGATGAATTAACCAGGGGTCAGCAGTTCGGTATGATTAAGCTGGGCTCAAGAACGGTGATCGTGTTTCCCCGCGAACCGGGGCTGGAAATTCTGTCAAAGCCGGGTGACAAGCTACTCGCGGGTTCGACAATTCTGGCAAAATACAAGGCTGACTCGGAGAGTGTGACACCAGCGGCGGAGGCATCCGATGAAGAAAAAGCGTAAACTGATCGCCGTGCTTCCGACATTGCTGACGCTGGGAAATGCCGCCTGCGGATTTGGTGCCATCACCTATGCCGCGAAGGTCGGTCCGGAATATCTGGGGCAGGCAGCCAACAGCGGTGGATTGACCCGCATGCTGGGTACTTCACCGGGCCTGTTTAATTCATTTGAAAATCAACACCTGTTTGTCGCTGCCGTCCTGATCTTTGTCGCCATGCTCTTTGATGCCCTCGATGGCAGCGCTGCCCGCTGGGCCAATCAGACCAGTGAATTCGGCGCCCAACTCGACAGCCTGTGCGACGCGATCAGTTTTGGAATCGCACCGGCCTTTCTGATGCTGCAGATGGTGCAGTTCCGCACGCAGTACCACCCCCGCTTATTATGGGTCATCGCCCTGTTGTTTGCCGTCTGTACCATCCTGAGACTGGCCCGTTTCAATGTGGAAACCGATGAAGAAGATACCCACGAAGGATTCAGCGGACTCCCTTCACCGGCGGCAGCCGGCGTTGTCGCTTCCTTTCCCATCGCCATGCGGGGGGTTTACAAACTGGCGGAGACAGACCAGGCATCACTGGCAAAAACGATCGCGGACTGGCTGATTCCAGCGGTCGTCTGGACACTCCCCTGGATCACCCTGGCTGTCGCAGCGTTAATGGTCTCGCGGATTCATTATTCGCATGTGTTTAATCAATTGTTCAGGGGGCAACGCAGCCGTCGCCATGTATTGCAACTCGTGTTTTCCATGGCGCTGGTGTTTCTGGTTCAGGAACTGGCCATCCCGGTCCTGTTCTGTTATTTCGCGTTTTCGTCTCCAATTCGTGCTTTTTGGGAAGAAGTTGTCTCTGGACGACTATACAAATCAAAACAAATTTGAGAAACTGGCACGTTTAACTCCTTAACAATCGAACCTTGAAGGTACTGTCGCCGATGTTTACGGGACTGGTCGAGGGTCGAGGTACCGTTCATCTTCTGGAGAAGAACGGCTCCGCCATCGATTTAACGCTTGCGATTCCGGAATGGATGACGATTGATGCCCACCTGGGAGACAGTGTGGCCATCAACGGATGCTGCCTGACGGTTGTTGAAATCGAAGTCGGCTTCCTGAAATTTCAGGCAGGTGCGGAAACCCTTGCCAGGACCAACTTGGGTCTGCTGGCACCGGGTAACGAGGTCAACCTGGAACGCCCCCTGGCAGCCAACGGCCGACTGGGCGGGCATTTTGTCCAGGGTCACGTGGATGGCGTGGCGACGATCAAATCGATCGACAGGGATGGGGAGTGGATCACAATGTGGTTCGATGTGCCGGAAGCATTAGCCCTGCAGATGGTCGCAAAAGGGTCGGTCACGATTGACGGGATCAGCCTGACGATTGTGGACAGCCAGCCGGCGGCATTCAGTATCGCCTTGATACCGCATACGCTGGAGGTAACCACCCTGGGCCAGAAGCAGGTGGGCAGCGTTGTGAATATCGAAACGGATATCCTCGGGAAGTATGTACAGAAACTGATTCCCATAACATCAGATGGTTTCAATGAAAGAAGATGAAAGGCAGACTCGATCTTATTTAATGCAGCTTTTTGAGCGGCATGGCTTTAACCCGCGCTCTGATCTGGGCCAGAACTTTCTGATCGATCTGAATATCATCGAATACGTCGTGGAACATGGGCATATCCAGCCGACCGATATTGTCCTCGAAGTGGGAACCGGCACCGGTGGCATGACCACCTTCATGGCCCAGCAGGCGGCGCATGTGATCACCGTCGAATACGACCGCAACATGCATACGCTGGCACAGGAAGCGACCCGGAAATACGATAACATCACGCTGCTGAACTGTGATGCCTTAAAAAACAAAAACCGGATGTCCCCCATCGTGCTCGACGAAATCGCGGCACAACTCGCAGCGCATCCGGGCAGCCAGCTTAAGCTGGTTGCGAACCTGCCTTACAACGTCGCAACGCCGATCATCTCAAATATCGTGGCCTCCGATCTGCCCTGGAATCGCATGGTCGTGACGATCCAGTACGAACTCGGGTTGAAAATGTCGTGTAAACCGTCGAGTTCGAATTACGGTGCCTTGTCGGTCTGGCTGCAGTCGCAGTGTTTTGTGAAACTGCTGAAGAAACTGGGGCCCACCGTCTTCTGGCCGCGCCCCAAGGTCGATTCGGCCATCGTCCAGCTCACACCCAATCCACCACTCAAACAGCAGATTGGCGACCGGGTCTTCTTCCAGGACTTTCTCCGCCGGGTTTTTCAGCACCGCCGCAAACTGATGCGAAGTACCCTGGTAGGGATGTACAGCAAACAATTACCCAAGGCGGACGTGGATTCATTATTACTGTCACACGGGATTGATAAAGAAAAAGCACGGGCGGAAGAATTAAGTATCCCCGAATTGATCGAACTGTCGAACTCGTTTCAGGAACAGATCGCACTGCAGGCAAACCGGTAACAAATTGCCAGCCTCCCAGTCCGTGTCTAAAATGCGTTCATCATAAAAACTTTAAAATAAATCACAGATCAACAGCAAAAACATTCAAGTGTCGCGTGAAGGAGAGGAACAATGGAAGATCGCATTATCTGTCAGGGAATAACCTTTGATGACGTCTTACTGCAACCCGCATACAGTGAAGTAATGCCATCGGAAGTCAGTGTAGCCACTCAGCTTACCAGAAATATTCCTCTGAATGTTCCCATCATCAGCAGTCCCATGGATACCGTGACGGAAAGTGATATGGCAATCGGGATGGCCCAGGAGGGGGGCATCGGCATTATTCACAAGAATATGCCCGCCGATCAGCAGGCGATGCTGGTGGATGTCGTGAAACGGAGTGAGCACGGCGTGATTGTCGATCCTGTGACCCTGCCCCCGGAAGCCACGGTCGCCGAAGCCGCCGAAATCATGAAGCGCAGGAATATCGGCGGGGTCCCTGTCACGAAAAATGGGAAGCTTGTAGGAATTTTAACGAGTAGGGACTTACGATTTTTTGACACGCCCGACAAGTCAATTTCGGAGATTATGACGAAAGACAAGCTTGTAACGGCTAAAGAAGATACAACGCTTGAAGCGGCTCAGCGGATATTATTGGAAAATAAGGTCGAGAAACTTCTGCTGGTTGACGAAAATTATCAACTGAAGGGGCTTATAACAATCAAAGACATCGACAAGACGATGCAGTTCCCTCTGGCCTCCAAAGATTCACGAGGCCGGCTGCGAGTGGGAGCTGCCGTTGGTGTCCACGATTACGAACGAGCCGCTTTACTGATTGAAAAAGGGGTTGATCTCCTGGTTGTTGACAGTGCACATGGCCATTCAGGCAATGTGATACAGACCGTGAGAGAAATCAAAAAACGATGGGACATCGATGTAGTCGCCGGTAATGTGGCGACAGAACAGGGTGCCCGCGATCTGGCAGATGCAGGTGCAGATGCCGTCAAGGTCGGCATCGGTCCTGGTTCAATCTGTACAACACGAATTATTTCCGGCGTCGGTGTGCCGCAGTTAACGGCGATCTCAAATGCTGCCAAGGCATTACAGGGGTCGGGAGTTCCGGTCATCGCCGATGGAGGCATTCGTTACAGTGGAGATATTGCCAAGGCACTGGCAGCGGGTGCCCATACGGTAATGTTGGGAGGTTTGCTCGCAGGTCTGGATGAGAGTCCGGGCGAATTGATTTTATACCAGGGGCGCAGTTTCAAGCGTTATCGCGGTATGGGATCGATGGGAGCAATGGTTAAAGGTAGCAGCGAACGCTACCGTCAAAGTTCAATTAATCAAGATGGAAAGGACACTGCTAAAAAACTCGTTCCGGAAGGAGTGGAAGGTCGTGTGCCCTATAAAGGCCCATTGCAAAATCTGCTCTATCAGCTTGTAGGAGGACTACGGGCCGGCATGGGTTATCTGGGTGTCCAGTCTATCGCGGAAATGCGTACCGAGGCTCGATTCATCCAGGTCTCAGCAGCAACGGTCAGGGAGAACCATCCGCATGATATTGCAGTTACACAAGAAGCACCAAATTACACAGCCGAACATTCGCCCATGGAATAGTCGCCGCCTGCGGTGTCTGTTAACCATGGCGCTCGCGCTGGGAGCATGCCCTTTCTCATTTGCTGGTGAGCCTGCGACATCCACCGATCCGTTCCTGTCCCAGTCCAGCTCGACCGCACAGACCTGGGAAGAGCTCAAAACCCGCTCTCCCGAACAACGCTGGGAATCGCTGGCGAAAGAGAACAAACGCGATCTGAAAAAACAGGAACGCAAAGACCGGCGCGAGCAGCGCAAGACCACTCGAAACAATGATGAACTGGAACAGGTTCCTGTATTCCGCCAGATCCCCGATGATATGCCGGAAACACCGGCTGTCACAGCGACCCTCAAAAACACTCCCCCTGCCAGCAATGGAACCGGCTTCAGCACACCAGTCAGTGCCCCCGCCGAGCCGGGTGTGAAACCATACAAGACAATCGGCCTGGAACAGAACCCGGCAGCACCGGCGACAACGGCGAAAAATCTGGAATTCAAAGGACCGGCGCCTGTCAGCCAGCCTCAGCAGATTGTTCCGGTTTTCCCGGACACGGTGACAACCGGTTCGGCTTACATCAGCAGTCAAAAATCTTATGAACCCGCTGAACCCGTACCAGGCCTGGATCCCAATTCTCCGGATTTTCTGGAAGACGAAACGCCACACTTGCTGAAAAAAATTGCCGGCATCAATCCGTTCTTTGACTATGAACCTGATCCGGAAATTGCCAAAAATGAACCGTGTCGCAACCTGTGCCCGCGACCGGATGGCAAACCCTGTAAAACGACCGATGAAGAAGGGGAACACATTCTCGCCTGTCCCCGCGAATTTCAATTGAGCCACGAACCCTATTCAGGCCGGAACTTCACAGAAAGCATTTATACCTGGGAAGCTTCGGACATCCATTATAACCCGCTTTACTTCGAAGATCCCAAACTGGAACGCTATGGTTATTCACGACGGGATCTGATACAGCCCTTTGTTTCCATGGGTCGGTTCACCGGTCAGCTGCTCGCGCTGCCTTACCAGATGAGCATCGACCCGGTCAGAAAAGACATCTATCCTCTGGGATATTATCGTCCGGGTGAAGACAACATTCCGAAACGCATCAATGGAATTCCCTGGAATACCAAAGCAGCAGTTACAGAAGGACTTACAGCAACCGGCCTGATTTTCCTGCTTCCTTAAGCTCAGAGAGGGGATTCGCAGGCAAGTGGTAGTTGCTGAATGATGACAAATTCGATATTCTCTAAACACACCTTGATCCACAGGACCAGGGTGTGTTTTTGTTTTTTGTCCCCACCAGTCTGCGCTTTTGAGAGTGATTTTCAGTACCATGTCTCGTGACTCAGCCAACAATGTTTCTTCTGCCTCCCGTGAACTGGCCAACGATATCATTCAGCGTGTGGCAAAGCTGGTCAGTGAAGCAGAAGCGGAAACCAAACCACTGGAACTGGACCCGTATCGCGGTCAGCTGTTTGAACTGTTCGTGATGGCGGATGCCGCCGGCTTTATCTCTGAAGAGGCTGAAATCGATCTCACCGCCGACAATCTCTGCCGGGAACTGGCCAGCCACTGGGGACTGGCATCCGCCACCCAGACTGCCGTCGAATCTCAGGCTAAACTGCCTCCCGACCAACTCAGCAAAATGCGAATCCTCTGGTCCGTATTACGCCTCTGGATGGAATGGGATTACGCCTGGAAGCGCTGGGAAGAGTTCCATCCCCAGGATCGCGCCTGACATGAACCGCTGAAACAAGACACCGAAACGAGCCAGCGAACGAGTCAGGAAACTCAGCCGATGACTTCCTGCCAGAACACTTCCAGACGTGCAGCCGCCTGTTCGCTGGTGAACCGTTCCAGAGACTGCAGCCGCGCAGCCTGCGCGAGCGACTGTCCGAGCTCCGGGTCGTTCAATACCCGCGACATCGCGTCTGCCAGCGAACCGGCATCACCGGGGGGCACCAGTAACGCAGAGACAGTGTGCGTCACGATTTCTTTTGTCCCGCCCACGTCTGTCGCGACGACGGGCAAACCACTGGCAATCGCCTCCAGCAGCACCCGTCCCAGGGGCTCCTGTTTAGCAGGATGCACAAGCAGGTCGGCCTCGTTCATGAGCCAGGGAATATCCTCGCGATATCCGAGTCGATGCAGCCTGCCTTTCAAGTCGGGCCGATCAAAGGCGTCATGGAGCGCCTGATCAAACTCGATGCTTTCCTGCTTTTGTGAATGTCGCTCTCCCACCAGTAAATAATGCGTCCGCTGATCCCCCTGCTCTGCCAGTTTCAAAGCCGCTTCCGCCAGAACATCCTGTCCTTTGCGCAGGCCGATCTGTCCGATGGTCAGACAGAGCTGAGTCTCTGGCGCCAGCCCCAGTTGCTGTTTCAATACCCCGCTCGCCGGTCGTGGCTGAAAGCGTTCGATATCGACGCCGTTATAGCAGACGGTGACACGGGCAGGATCAAGACCTCGACTGATGTGAAACTCACGTGTTGCTGCAGAGACCGCCGCCAGGCGTTGATTCTGATTCAGATCGCAATTCGCTGCGCGACTGAGCTTGATGATATCACGCAGATGCCCTGAGCAGGGCACCGGTATCTGATCGGCGAGCGCCCCTGTCAGCCGCGACATCGAGAGACTGTTGGCATGCAGCAGATCGAAGTCACCCGCTGAAATGAGGGGGACAATCTGTTCCACGACCGCTTCCCGCGACAGTCGCTGCCCCTGATCATCGTGAAACAACACAGGATGACAGGGAATGCCGGTCTGTTCCAGTGCCGACTGCAACAGACTTCCAGGAGGACAGAAGGCTGTGAAGAGGAACGACTTCGCATGCAGGCGCGAGAGTACTGCCAGCATCGAATGTTCGCCGCCGTTGAGCGAACCGAATTCAAACAGGAGGGCAATTCGTTTCACAGCTCAGCCGGTTTTCCCTGGTTGATCGAGTTTCGCCTGCAGTACGGCTGCTTTTGTCTTTTGCAGTCCGATGCGGGCCACTTCCAGTGGATCCTGCTGCCAGTAATCCCGGTTGAACAGCTCCAGCGATAACGTACCGCGGAAACCGGCCTGAAAGATCATCCGGAAAATGTCGGTCAGGGGCGCGACCCCATCACCGGGATAGACGCGATGCGAATCGTTGATCGTCTCGCGAGGAGGATCGGCGGGGTAGTCATTCACATGAAAGACCTGGACGGCAGACCCGCTGAGCAGACCGAGCCCGGCAAAGTCGGAACCCCCTTTGTAGATGTGGTAAAGGTCGGGCAGCAGACACGCTTTGGGATGCCCGCTCTCAATGGCAACGAACACCGATTCGCCCAGCCTGGAGAGGGAACTGGAAAACCCCCAGACCTCGACCTGGGGAATCACATCCATCTGGTCACCCAGTTCCAGTAGTGCGCGGTACCGTTTCGCGGCTGCGAACAGATTCAAGTCGGTCTGTTTTGTCGCGCCGGTGGGAGGGGCAGCAATGCGGATGCCCCCAATCTGGCGAAGCGTGTCCATGTCCCGCTTGGCGACTTCCAGTCCCTGTTTTCGTTCAGCTTCATCGTCGACGATCCACTGGGCAAAGCCGATGGCACTTTCGACGGTCAGACCGGCATCGTTGATGCGTTTTCTGAGATCCGACAGGGAGCCGCCCGCCTTGACATACTCGTCGATATCACGCAGCCAGGGCTCAATCGAATCGTAGCCGGCCTGGGAAGTCAGGTTAATCTGTTCGACGATTCCCAGTTTCTGACCACGAATGGTACTGGTATTGAAACAGTAGCCAAAGGGTTCCGCGGCTGTGCGGGTACGGCTCGTCCCGGCCATCACGGTTGCGGGAGCAGCGATTCCTGCTGCCAGTAGACCGCCGGCGGTTGCCAGCATTTCGCGTCGATTGAGATTGGTTTGCATGCGAGTGATTCCGGTGGGCCGTTGATGCGGGTTGGTTATCCATTAAAGCTACCGGAAGCGCAGACCATTTTCAACCTGTTCCCATGCCTCGGTCGAACGCTTCCAGGTCCCGCTGAAACAGGCTGAGCACCTTCTGCAGCGTTTCCCGGTTGATTTTCCAGCTGGGGTTATCCACGGTATAGCGATTACAGTGATCCACAATCAGTCGATACAGAAATTTGAACAGATGTCGGGGCACCCGCAACTGGGCGAACTGACCGATCAGTTCCTGTTCGGAGATCGAATCATCAAACAGATCTTTGATGGACGGATTCTTTCCAGGCTCTGTGGCGCAGGCCCGCACCCGATCGCAGGCAACGTCGTACAATGACTCGCCGGTCCAGTCCAGCGAGGTGACCAGGTTCTGTTTATCCAGCCGCGAACGCTCGTAGAATTCTTTTTCTTCCCGATGCAGATAATACACTACGTCAGATGGGAGTAGCAGCTTAAAAGCGACGCCCGGATGTTTGAGCAGTTTATTATCGAACATCGGCCAGAGCAGATCCCGCATCCGCTCTGCCGAGCCGTTGACCAGATGTGGTTCATCGACCCGGTCAACCAGGATCACGATATTGGTGAAATCCAGCTTTTTGAGGATCGCCTGAAATTTGGTGAGCAGTTCGTAGCGGTCATCACTGCGGTCCCGGGAGGGAATGGGTTGCCCGGCGAGTTCCCGCCGTTCAATCCGCGCAAGAATTTTTCGCAGCGCGTTGGGCAGATGATCGAAGACGCGCACTTCACGTGTGACGCGCCAGGCTTTCCAGAACAATGACGCCTGTCGCCACAACCAGGGTGCCCAGCCGGCAAACATGATCAACCAGATCCACCACTGACTGAAGTCTTTCCAGTTACCCAGATAAAACACCAGACCGACCGTCACGATCGTCACCAGAAAACCCAGGGCCCGTTCCCATTCCGTTTTCCAGTAGGAGAATTTCAGTTTTTTTCGCAGTCGATTCCAGCGCTGAACGGCTGGCATATCGAGGCTGTTGTCATAGAACGCAGCCAGCAGGAGCAGGTCGCGTTTTTCCAGGTGTGTCAGGTTTGCCACCTGCGCTTTGGAAACGGATTTGATATTGTTATCAGTCGATTCGTTCGGTTCGATGATCTGCCCGATCAGCTGTGTCACGCCGAGTGACAGAATCGCATCCATGTGGTCCCATAGCCGCCAGTGTGAAAGCAAGCGTTCGGGGCGTCGATTGCGGCCCGAATAGCGTTCGCGGAAACAGTCCAGGAAAGGATTGAAGTCATCGTATTCAATTACCAGCACGCGATTCTCGGGATGACTGGCATTATGCTTCTGCAATTGCTCAATCATCTGCATGCGGATGGCGGTCTTGCCTGCTCCTTTTTCGCCGAATACGACCGAGGTGGACGGGTTGGTCGGATTGGAAAATATTTTGTCCCAGACCGGATGATGGGTTCCATTGAGGCAGAATTCCTTGAAGACATGATCGCTTTGCGCGTCTTCCTGCCCGAAAGGATTCTCTTTGATTCCGTGATGTTCCAGAAACTGCTGAACTTTCATAAACTTCCACTCATATAAACAGAACCAGGTTAAACCTTTATTTAGTAGCGACTTATGTCATTCGTCCCACTGCAGCCTTATTTCAAAATCGAATCGGAAGCGGAGCGGCAGGCGTTCTCACTGATATCATGTCAAAATGAGAAGGCTGGGCAACTGTCTTGTTACTAAAACATAGGTCATCATTCGCAAAAATGGTAGTCCCCGGATTCGGTGAGCGGAAAATAGTAACTGATTTTCAGCAGGGTTCAGCAAGCACCTCTTGCAAGTTGGCACGGGTTTCAAGAGAATCCATGTCGGTCAGGTGGTGCATCTGACAAATGCGCGTTTCTGTTTCAAATTCTGCTGAAGGTTAAATTCAAAGTTGAACTGGCTTCCTCTTCTTGGTGCAGTGGTATTGTTCGCCATTGGCTTGCGTCTGTCGGCCCTGTTCAGTGGATCAGAAACCGGCTTCTATCGCGTCAGCTTTCTGCGTTTGAATATCGACGCCAACGATGGAGATCCGATCGCCAAGCGCCTCTGCTGGTTTGCGCAGAATCCAAGCTATTTTGTCGCGACAACTCTCATCGGCAATAACCTCGCCAATGATCTGACAACGATTGCCATTTCGATCGGAATTGCCGAGGTCTTCCATCAGTCTGGAGGCTCGGCGGAAATCGTGGCGACGATCCTGTTCACGCCGATCATCTTCATCTTTGGCGAACTGGTCCCGAAAAATCTGTACTACCGCTCGCCTTCGATGCTTCTGAAACGCTACCATCGCTGGTTCGATTTCTTTTATTACGCATTCTGGCTGATCAGCACTCCCCTGGTTTCGATTACTCGCCACCTGGAACGTTTTTCGCCGGATCGCAACAAACCGGCTCAACTGGTACTGGGACGACAACGCCTGGTGAAGGTGCTGGAAGAAGGGCACCTGGAAGGCCTGTTGAGTAATTCACAGAAGCAGCTGGTACGCGGCATGTTCAATACCGCCGCCCAGTCTGTGAAGAAACTGATGATCCCCCAGAATCAGATTACCGGCGTCACACGGACTACGGATGCAGCGGAAATTATTCAACTGGCGCAACGCAACCAGCTCTCATCGATTCCCATTCGTGCCCGGGGTAATTCCACTGAATGGACTTCCTATCTGAAACTGGTCGATCTGATTACATCGCCTGCTCCGATTATTCCAGCCGTGTATAACATGCCTCGACTGCAGGCTGATTTCAGTATGCTGGAATCCCTCTATATCTTGAGAAACTCCTCCTCGGCGTACGGGGCCATTTTTGAAAATGATAAACAGGTGGGCATTGTGAGTCAGCTGGATCTGGTGAAAGCCCTGTGTGCTTCAGACAGCCCGCTGATGATGACCCGCGCCACGATCTAACTAAATCCGCATCACATTCAGCATGGCGTCCCTCGTACTGTAATAGCCGGTTCTCATGCCCCTGAAGACGCGACATTAATAGCAGATACGCTCCAGAGCGGCTGATTTTCACTGTTTCTGGCTGGATTGCGGGATCAGGCTGGGGGGCGTACAATCAACGCCCATTGCAATACGAGAACCCAACCGGTCACCATTTCGTATTCGCGGGCATTCACAGGCAAGCGATTCCAGAGAACCCCGCAGCGAGATCCGTGTCTGAATATAAGTATGTTTTTATTTCGATCTGACCCGACTTTACCTTTTCCGGAATTATTATGACCCAACGTCGCATCCTTGTCACCGCGGCTCTACCTTATGCCAACGGTGATATTCACATCGGCCATCTCGTGGAATACATCCAGACTGACATCTGGGTGCGGTTCCAGAAACTGCGCGGCCATGCCTGCCGCTTCTTCTGTGCAGACGATACGCATGGAACAGCGATTATGATCCGCGCCCGCCAGGAAGGTCGCTCGGAAGAAACATTGATCGCCGACGTCCAGCAGAAACATATCGCCGACTTCGCCGGTTTCAATATTGAATTCGATCATTACGGCAGCACCAACAGCGAACAGAATCGCAAGCTGTGTTATGAAATCTGGGAAGCATTACGTAAAGCCGACCTGGTCGTTGAGAAAGAAGTGACTCAACTGTTCGACGTGCAGGAAAATACGTTTCTGGCCGATCGCTTTGTCAAAGGGACCTGTCCCAAATGTAAAGCCCCAGATCAGTATGGTGATAACTGCGATAAATGCGGCAGCACTTACACGCCTGCTGACCTGGCTGATCCGATCAGCACGCTGTCGAATACCACGCCTGAACTGCGTACCGCCAGCCATCTGTTTGTCCGCATTGAAGATCTGCATGGCTTCCTGGATGAATGGACGCAGTCGGGCGCACATCTGCAGTCCGAAGTAGCCAACTATCTGAAAGGGCACTTCCTGGGTGACCCGCTGCGTGACTGGGATATTTCCCGCCCCGCGCCTTACTTCGGGTTTGAAATTCCGGACAGCCCGGGCAACTACTGGTATGTCTGGTTCGACGCGCCCATCGGTTACATCGCCTCCACCCTCGAATGGTGTGAAAAGAACGGCGAAGACTTCGACCAGTGGTGGAAGAACCCCGAAACCGAAGTGCATCACTTCATCGGCAAAGACATCACCTATTTTCATACGCTGTTCTGGCCCGCCATGCTTAAGACAGCGGGCTTCAACCTGCCCGAGAAGGTGCACATTCATGGCTTCCTGACGGTGGACGGCGAAAAAATGTCCAAATCGAAAGGGACCTTCGTCAAAGCATCCACCTATCTGAATCACCTCGATCCCGCCTGCCTGCGTTACTATTACGCTTCCAAACTGGGACCGAGACTGGATGACCTGGACCTGAACCTGGATGAGTTCATTCAGAAAGTGAATTCCGACCTGGTCGGCAAGGTGGTCAATCTGGCGAGTCGTTCGGCGAAGTTCGTGGCGAATACGGGACTGTCCGCCGCGTATCCGGAAGACGGCGGCCTGTTCGCGCATGCGGCCAGTCGCAGTGATGCGATTGCCGCCGCCTATGAAGCCTGTGATTACAACGGCGCCATGCGAGAAATTCTCGCGCTGGCAGATCGCGCGAACAAGTATGTCGAAGACCAGAAACCTTGGGAACTCCGCAAAGATGAGAGCCGACAGGCAGAACTGCAGAATATCTGTTCGATCTCGCTCAATCTGTTTCGGCAGATTGTGATCTACCTGAGCCCGGTGCTGCCGAAACTTTCTGATCTGACCGGAGAACTGTTGAACGATCCGATTACCAACTGGGATCAGGCACAGACGCCCCTGGCGGGAACAGCCGTCAATAAATTCCAGCATATGTTTAAACGAATAGAAGAAAAACAGGTACAAGCCATGACTGAAGAAGCAAGAGAAGAAGTAGAAGCCGCCGAGAGCGAAGCGGCTGCATCACAATGGAACGACAGCGGAGCAGCCCTAGAGCAGGAGCCGATGTCGGAAGAATGCACGATTGATGATTTTGTCAAAGTCGATCTGCGCGTCGCCCGCATTGTGGAAGCGAACTCGGTTCCCGAAGCAGATAAGCTGCTGCAGCTGACATTAAGCCTGGGAGGCGATGAACGCCGCAACGTGTTTGCCGGAATCAAGAGCGCGTATGATCCGGAAGAGCTGGTCGGTCGCCTGGTCATCTGCTGTGCGAATCTCAAACCCCGCAAAATGCGATTTGGTACGAGCGAAGGCATGGTACTGGCTTCCGGACCGGGCGGGAAAGACGTCTTTCTGCTCTCACCCGATGAAGGAGCGGTACCCGGTCAACGCGTCCATTAAAATGTGTGACGTTTCTTAAATTGAAAACAGGCCACCAGGGCTGACTCTGGTGGCCTGTTTCATTGAATCAACACAGGTTTAAGTGAACTCGGGCACCCGTACAATCCGGAGATCCCGCAATATTGAATTGACCGGCATCGCTCCGCTTCGACGTAATTGATTGAAATGATCCACTCTTGACCAGTGTTTTTAGTGCATTTTGATTAAGGTTTTAACCGTAAACCTGCACCACCCGCACAACCATCACAATACACGCTGCCAACCGTTTATTCTTCTGAATTTTAATTGACTCGCTTGATAAAAAACATAAGTTTTGGGTGGCCACTCAGTCGGTGTCCCCTCTGATCGGGCCAATGGACAGAGGATCTGATACGTAACTCAATTTTTTTAATCCAGCACAAGTCTGATCCTGTAACAAACCGGGGTTACCTGTTCCTTAAGCGAACTCATTCTGGAACACCTCGAAACATTTTAAACAACACGAAGTGAATCGCACTTTCGTAACTCTCGGAGAAGGGCAATGATTAAAACAACACAAAAGCAGACACGACGGGCTGGTTTTACACTCGTCGAAGTGATGATTGTGGTCGTAATTCTTGGAATTCTGGCTGCAACCGTATTACCACAGTTTATTTCCACCAACGATGATGCCAAGGAATCGGTACTCGTTCAGGACTTGCAGACTCTGCGAAGCCAGATTCAAGTCTACAAGTTCCAGCATGATGGCAAATATCCCGCAGACGGTTCTACCGAGCCGGATGATTTCCGTGATGCCTTGCTACTTTCCAGTGATAAAGATGGTACCACCGGTGCCGTGGGAACCAAACCACTGGGTCCTTACCTGATTGGCAGTGTGCCTCCCAACCCGTTCACCGGGGGACGTGGAATCATGATCGTCACCGACGTTGCCGGTACGGAACCTGATGAAGCAGCCAAAGACGGAACGGAAACTGTGGGCTGGATTTATAATCCTGCCACAGGAGAAATCAAAGGTAACAACGCCGGAACTGCCGCTGACGGCAGAGACCTGGACACATTATAATCTCCCGCCTTGGTTTGGCCTCAAAACCCGGCTGAGCGTTTGAATTAAAAAGTGTAACCTGAATCAGCCCCTTGCATGAGTTTTGTGCAAGGGGCTGTTTTTATTGAAATAACAGCTTAGTGTTGCTTTTCAGATGAGTTTGCTTTCAAGTATTCCTTACGGGCAAATCTCAACCGCTGTCCCCTCGCCACAAAAAACAGGTGCGGCAGACAGCAGATTCAGAAAGGCAAACCACCATGCGAAGCTTCTCCCTCGCGCTGGCATTACTGGCCAGCCTTCTCTTCCCGAACAGGTCCACAACAGCAGCACCGCCTGCAGAGCCTACGTCTCCCAAGCGACCGAACATCATGGTCGTCCTCTGCGATGACCTGGGATATGGTGATCTGGCCTGTTACGGTCATACCGTGATCCAAAGCCCGAACATCGACCGCTTCGCGCAGGAAGGACTGAAACTGACCAGCTGCTATGCCGCGCACCCCAACTGTTCTCCCTCGCGCACCGGCCTGATGACGGGTCGCACGCCGTTCCGCGTCGGCGTTTACAATTGGATTCCCATGCTCTCTCCCATGCATGTCCGCAAACGGGAAATTACCATCGCCACTTTACTGCGACAGGCCGGTTACGCGACCTGCCACGTTGGGAAATGGCACCTCAATGGCATGTTCAATATGGTGGGACAGCCCCAGCCTTCCGATCATGGATTCGATCACTGGTTCTCGACCCAGAACAACGCCCTGCCCACCCATGAGAACCCATTCAACTTCGTGCGGAATGCCAAACCGGTTGGCCCGCTGCAGGGTTTCGCGTCACAGCTCGTGGCCGATGAAGCAGACGAGTGGCTGACGGAACTCCGCGACAAAGAAAAACCGTTCTTCATGTTTGTCTGTTTTCATGAGCCACACGAACCGATCGCCAGCGCAGAACGTTTTCGTAAACTGTATACCGCCCCCGAGGGCTCCACCCTGCCCGCCCATCACGGCAATGTCACCCAGATGGACGATGCCTTTGGGCGCATCCTGAAAACACTGGACGAGCAGAAACTGCGGGAGAATACATTGATCATTTTTACCAGCGACAACGGCCCGGCCATCACCAGGCGCCATCCGCACGGTTCTTCCGGTCCCTTGCGGGATAAAAAAGGGGCCACTTATGAAGGGGGCATTCGCGTGCCCGGCATCATCCAGTGGCCCGATCATGTCAGACCGGGAACCACCAGCGATGTCCCCGTCTGCGGAGTCGATATCCTCCCCACCCTGTGTGCCGTGGCTGGCATCCCCGCACCCGCAGATCGGGTGCTGGATGGCACGAATATTTTGCCGTTGCTGGAAGGCAAGCCGATCCAGCGGAAGAAGCCACTGTACTGGCAGTTCAATCGCGCCAAAAATGATGCCAAGGTCGCGATCCGCGATGGAGAATGGAAGCTGCTGGCGAAATTGAATGTCCCCAGCCCCAAGCCATCCGGCGGAATTACAATCGAAGAAATAGACGCCGTCAAAAATGCGAAACTGGAAGGATTTGAACTGTACCACATCCAGAGTGATATCGCTGAAACGACCGACCGATCGGAAAGCGAACAGAAAATTCTGGAAAAGATGAAACGGCAGATGCAGGCAATTTTTGAGGAAGTCCAGGCAGAAGCCCCCCGCTGGCCCGCCTGGGAATTTGCCCGCTACGAAGGGAAAATCCTCTCCGAGTATTATCGCAAACAGGAAGCAGCAGAGAAAAAGAAGAATAGTCAGCCCTGATCGCAGCTGAAGCTTTTCTGTTCCCGGATAAAAACAGAGCCCGTTTTCTTGTGCTGAAAACGGGCTCTGTCCATTAGCGTAACCGGATTTAATGGTTGAACAGGAATTCGCGGCTGTTGCTGATGGCCCACATCACGTCCTGGTAACCTTCGCGTTTATTTTTCGCGGCCTTCACGATCTGATCGCAGTTAGCCAGCTCTGCTTTCGTTGGGTAGCGGCTGAAGGAGGCCAGATACATTTCCGTAAAGACTTCATGATCGGCCGCTTTGGCTTTTAACAACTCTTCGATCCGTCCGTTCTTCGTTGCCAGTTTGGTATTGATCAACTGACCGTTGGCAACCTGCAGCACCTGCGCCAGGTTGGGTTCACTGGCGCGTTCGCATTCACAGGTAATCACACGCTTGGGACGTCCCAGTGTATCGAGGAAGTAGGAGCTGTAATTCGGGTCGGGCAATTCAATCGCCCGGGTGCCCTGGGGAACACCACGGAAGCGTTCCTGCGAACCGGTCAAGTCATCCAACGCATCCAGCATGACTTCCGCTGGCAGGCGTTTGACATTGTAATGCGTATAGAATCGGGTTTTCGCCACATTCTCCGGTAAGGGTGCCGAGGAAAGCTGGTAGGCGCGGGAATTCATAATCACCCGCATCAGTTCTTTCAGGTCGTAACCCGATTCAATAAAGTGGTCGGCCAATGCGTTCAGCAGTTCCGGGTTCGAAGCCGGGTTGGTTTCCCGCATGTCATCAATGGGTTCAATAAATCCGGTTCCCATGTAATAAGACCAGAAACGGTTCACCATGTTCCGGGAGAACAGGTGGTTCTCAGGTGATGTAATCCAGCGTGCCAGGGGACGACGGAAATCACGGTAGGAAGTCGTATCAATGGGCTCACCCAGCAACGGCGTCGGCTCCATTGTTTTTTTCGTACGCGGATGCCGAATCGAACCGCTGCTTTTGACTTTGACAATCGTATCCGCGCCCAGCGCACCGAAATCGACGCTGCCTTTATTTCCCACCCGCGTGAAGAAAGCGGCCAGGCTGTAATAATCTTTCTGGCTGTAAACTTCAAAGGGATGGTGATGGCACTTGGCACACTGCAGACGAACGCCCAGGAAAATCTGTGACGTGGCTTCCGCCAGGTCTTCGGGGTTGGTCGCAATTTTGAAATAGTTGGCCGGGCCGTTTTCGTAGATCGATCCCTGTGCCGTGATGATTTCATTCACAAATTCGTTGACCGGTTTGTTTTCCCGCAGCGACTGGCGAATCCAGTTGGAAAACGCCCACATGCCGCCATCACCGACTTTATTCCGGTTATTCCGCAGCAGGTCGCCCCATTTCATGCCCCAGTAGGCACTCCAGGGTTCCACGTAGACATCCCGTTCGGGATCACCGGTCAGACCGAGTAATTCATCAATCAGCTGACTGCGTTTATCGGGAGCTTTTGAAGCCAGGAACGCTTTGACTTTTTCCGGTTGGGGCAGCGTGCCGATCGTATCAATGAAGGCGCGGCGGATGAAAACTTCATCGCTGCATAGCGGCGACGGTTCGAGACCGAGTTCGCTGAAACGTTGTTTGACGTGTTCATCGATAAAGTTGTTCGGCTTGAATTCCGCCAGATCCACTTCATTTTTATAAGGGGAAATCACAGTCGAAATCTTTGCCTGTCCCATGTACCGCACCATCACGGCGGTCTGGCCGGCTCCCACAATTTCGACTTTACCCCGGGGCGTTACCGTCGCGATATTTTCAATCAGGCTGTCATACTGTGCCCGGGCGGTCACATCCTGTTTCGTACCATCACTGTATTCAGCGACAACGCGCAACTGCTGGATGTCTCCCTGCTGGTAACGGCGTGACATCGGCGTCAACTGCATGCCGACGACCGTAGGCTCTTTATCATCAATTTCAGTGACCGCTTCCGAAATCCATGTTTCCAGAATGCGATATTCATAAGAGTCTTTCGCGAAACGTCGACCGCCGCCATGCGCAATTGCCATGGAAGCCTTCTGCAGAATCAGACTGTTTTCCGGCTGCAAAATGGAGACCCGTCGCTGTCGGTCGTCACGGGCCATTTCCGGATAATCCTGTTCGGGAGCATAACCAAACAGCGAGAGCTTGAACCCCCCTTTACCAAACTGACTGGCATGACAGCCCCCCAGGCTGCAGCCCCCTTTATTCAATACGGGAACCACGTCTTTCACGAAGCTGGCATTTTTGCCATTCGCACGGGGTTTGATCTCGACGGAAATCTGCGACTTCTGTCCGGCGTGAGCAACCTCAATTTTTCCCTTACCAAATGCCAGCGGGCGCACAAGACCCTCGGCGTTCACTTCCAGCAGATCGGGAGTGAGACTGGTGAAGGTGGATTGATGCGTCAAATCGCCGACAATCTTGCCCTTCTCTTCTACCGGAACCTGGATCTGGAAATAATCCAGCAGCCCGTCGAGGACGATCTGTTGCGGCGAGACCTGCAGTTTCGATTCAGCGGCTGAAGATGCGTTTTGCATCAAGGCAGTGGAAACGAACAATGCAATGATCAGGAATCGTGGTAACGTCTGATTTTGTTTCACGTATGATTTCCAGTCGAACATAAGATCAACTTTCTTAAGCGGGTCGTATTTCATCAGAGGGGATCCCTTGAAAGAGAGAACCGGTCTCGCAGAATAAAACACGTCGTCGCAGAAAAACCTGTAACAGGTAAAGGATGGCAGGTTGTGTGTGGTATCAGGTGGGAAGCTAATGGCATAACATAAAACGCCATTTATACTTAAATATACTAAAAAATGATGCGAAAGCAAAAAAAACTCTGCGTTTTCATCATTTTTTTCACGCAGAGCAAACGGCGATTCACCTAAACCGAATTTACACCACTGTACGGGGAAGTCCCCTGCTCTCTTTATTTTATCGCTATAATTTCATGCGATCAAGGAGTGATTATTTCAGATAGCGAATTCCATCTTATTAATTTCGGGTCGGAAAGCCGATTTAATGTTTGCCTACCTTACATAAACGGTTACAATTATGATAGTTAGTTAATAATTATATGACTTAGCGATATCAACAAACCTGACAAAACATCCCTCCCTCATAAATTCCTGCAATGCCAGGATCCTGCCACACTAAAGGAGTTTCTCATGCTGAAGCTATTCCCGCAAAAGGTTTCGAACTGCGAAACTGGAAGTCGACGTCAATTTCTTTTAGAAGTTGGTGCGCTCAGCGCGTTTGGAATCACCCTGGATTCCCTGCTGCGTGGACAGGCTCATGCTTCAGAAAGCGAGTCTGCAGCGCTCTCAGATCCCTCAAATGACACCAACTGCATTCTGATCTGGACGCGAGGCGGTACCAGCCATCACGATACTTTCGATCCCAAGCCAAACGCATCGGCTGATGTACGCGGCGATTTTTCCGCCATCAGCACCGCCCTGCCCGGCTACCAGTTTACCGATCAGCTGCCGCTGTTCGCGAAACACGCCAACGAGTTCTCCATCATGCGGAACCTGAATCCGCAGAACGGTGCGCACTCAACGGCAGACGCATTTATGCTCTCCGGACATAAATTCAATCCTTCGGTTACGTATCCCTGCTACGGTGCCGTGGTCGCGAAGACCAAGGGATTCAAAACCAATATTCCGCCTCACATTCAGATTGGGAACCATGTCGACCGTCGCTTTAACGGCGGCCTGGGCGGTTACTTGGGAATGCAATACAACCCGTTTGAAATTCCCGGCGATCCCAACGCGAAGAACTTCACAGTACGTGATATCTCTCCGCCATCGGGGATTACCATTGATCGCATGAAACGCCGTCAGCAGGCGCTGCAGGCGATTGACACTCTGCAGCGACAGGCTGATCGCAACCAGAATGCCTTCGAAGCTTCTGACTCACATTACCAGAATGCCTTCAGCATGATTACGTCGGCTGATACTCAGAAAGCCTTTGATCTCAGTCAGGAATCAGACAAAACACGTGATGATTACGGTCGTCACTACCTGGGTCAAAGCTGTCTGCTGGCCCGTCGTCTGATTGAATCGGGTTCCCGCTTCGTCACCGTCAGCAGTGGTGGCTGGGATACTCATACCAACAACTTCAAATCGCTGCGTGGTTCACTGCCTCCGTTTGACCGGGCGCTGACCTCGCTGGTTCTGGACCTCAAACAGCGGGGCCTGTTGAACAATACGCTGGTCGTCTGGCTGACCGACTTTGGCCGGACCCCGGTCATCAACTCGGCCGCCGGTCGTGACCACTGGTCCACCGCGTCGACCATGATGATGATCGGTGCAGGCACCCCCGCCGGTCAGGTTGTCGGTGCGACCGACGACACCGGTTCGCGTCCGGTCGGGAAAGAGTATTATCCTGCCGACGTCGCCGCTACGATTTACACAAAACTGGGTGTGAACCTGGATCATTATTTTGTATCACCTGAAGATGGTCGCCCCCTGATCGTCTGCGAAGGTCAACCGATTCCGGAGCTGATGGGTTAAATCCCGGCGGCTTCACTCATCCGAAAACCAACAGTGACAGCCCCTGGGAGCGTATGAGTTCCAAGGGGCGTCCCTGTTTATCAGGCACTCACATTGATCTAAACCAGGACATTCGATGCGCTGCATACTTTTTACACTACTGACTGTCACCTGTTTCGTGATCACCCCCGCGCGGCTCAAAGCCTCCGATGAGAAAAAAACACCCCCGCCATCAAAGATCGGATTCCGGCAGCTGGTGACGTTCAAACCCGCCGCCGTCCAGCAGGGCGATAAGCGGAAGATTCAACTGCACTCCAGTTACACGCTGGATAATACCCACTCGGTCTTCTTTGACCAGCCGGGGATCAAGATGACCTTTGCCGAGACCAAGCCCAAAGCGGCGCCGCGCCGTGGTCGTGGCTCGGTGGGAACTCCGTTTGAATTTGAAATCGAAGTCCCGAAAGAGCAGGCCACACGTATTTATGAATGCCGGGTGGCTACCGACCAGGCGGTTTCCAGTGTCTCGCATCTGCTGGTCACCCCTTATCCGGTCATTGAGGAAGAGGAAAAGAAAGACAACAACACGTTTGATACCGCCCAGGAAATCACATTCCCCTCAACCGTCTGTGGTATCATCGAGAAGTCCGAAGACATGGACTGCTTTAAATTCAAAGGGAAAAAGGGACAGCAGATTACCCTGGAAGTTTATGCCCAGCGCGTGACCGAAGCGATTCACACCATGCAGACTTCCAGCGTGTACCTGATGGATTCGATCCTGACCCTGTACGGTCCGCAGAAACAGATTATTGCCCAGAACGATAACTTCATTAAATCGGATTCGCTGATTTCATTCAAATTGCCCGCCGACGGTGAGTATGTCTTCGAAATCCGGGACACCCGTTATGTGGGAACCGGAAAATATGCCTACTGTGTTGAAGTCAGCGATGGTCCCTATGTGACTCACACCATGCCCCTGGCGGTTCAGCAGGGAAAACAGACCGAAGTCACCCTTGAAGGTTATGCGTTACAGGGCAACACCAAAGCGGCATTCTCATCGAAAGAAGCCAAAGCAACAGGCTGGGCCAAACGGTCCTTTCAGACACCGGCCGGTGAAACAAACGCTGTCTGGACGCTGATCAGTGAGCATCCCCAGGCGGTAGCCGCTGACACGAATACCTCAATGAAAACTGCCTTCCCTCTGACATTTCCCCTCGGCGTCAGTGGCCAGATCACGGAAGCAGAGCAGACTCAGTTCTTTTCGTTCCAGGCCAAAAAAGGCCAATACTATTCTTTCCAGCTGATGTCGAACCGCATCGACCTGCCACTGGACTGCGTGATGGAAGTCCTCGACTCCAAAGGCAAAGCACAACGGGTCTATGTAAACGGCGGCGCGAATGTTGAGGCCGACGATGGCCTGCAGATGAAAGACGTTGACTTCCACTTCATGGCTCCTGCCGACGGTGAATATTATGTAACACTTCGCGATCTGCACGACCGGGGCGGCGATCGATTTGCCTATCACCTGACGGCGGAACTGAGTGGCCCCGATTTTCAGATGAGTGGCGAATACTATTATGCACAGATTGCACCGGGTACCAACATGATGTGGTTTGCCAGCGTCAAACGCCTGAATGGATTTGACGGCCCGATTGAATTGAATATCGAAGGCCTGCCCAAGGGAGTCACCTTCGAACCGGTGACGCTCCCCCCCGGAGTCAATGATTGTGGCCTGATTCTCAAAGCAGCGAAAGATGCCCCGATCAACGCGTCCCTGGTCACGATTTCCGGCAAAGCCAAAATCAAGGGCCCGGACGGGAAAGAGCAGGAACTGGTTCGCGAAGGTCGCATCACCTGTGAAATTCAGTCGCGTGGTGGCGGACAGGCACGCTGGCCGATCAACACGTCGATTGTGGGTGTCACCAAACCGCTGGATCTGCTGGAAGTCACAGCCACGCCTGGTGAAATTGTCCTGAAGCCCGGCGAATCAGCCGAGATCAAAGTCAAGATCAAACGCAGCGAAGCTTATAAAGAGCCCGTCACACTGGCGACCGCCTTCATGTATTTCAAATCGAAATACGGTGAGCAGTTGCCGCCCGGCGTCACGCTTTCCAATAAAAGTAAAACCCGTCTGGCCGGCGATACCCTGGAAGGCACATTGATTATTGAAGCCTCCAAAAAGGCAACACCCGTCAAGCGTTTCCCCTTCGCCGCGATGGCGCGGGTCGGCATCACCTTTTCGATCACCACCAATTACGCATCGAATGTGATTTATCTGACGATCACCGATGAAGATGCCAAAGACAAGCTGGCCAAAAAATAGGGATCGACTTCAACCCCTCTCTCCCCTATTCTGGAAGGATCATTTCGCTTCCCGCGCAGAAAGTCTGATATGACCTGGAGAGATCTGACATTTTCAACTTCACTGCTGAGTGTGCGATCCCTCCTGCGCTCTCTCTTTTGCGGTCTCTGTCTGTGTGCCGTTTCCAGTGCAGGACCGGTTTCTGCCCAGGGCTCTGCCAAACCGGAAAAAATCGCCCCACCCCTGTTTGAATTCACATTTACGGATGATCAAAAACAGGAGCAGATTATCGAGGCGGCCCAGATCCTGCAGGCCCAGGATGGAGGGGTGGTGATGCTGACCCGCGACGGACGCCTGTTGACGGCAACTCCTGAGCAACTGAAAAGTAAACGGCTTTTGAATCGCGAGTTCACTCCCCTGGATGCCGGTGAACTGGAAAAGCAGCTCAAAGCGGAATTCGGCGAAGATTTCACCGTCACTCAGACGAAGCATTTCACCATCTGCAGCCAGGCGGGCAATCGTTATTCTCAGTGGTGCAGCTATCTGTTCGAACGCCTCTATATGGTTCTGCATAATTACTGGGACGACAAAGCATCTCCGCTGCACGATCCGGAAGTGCCTCTGATCGCGGTCATCTTCAAGGACCGTGCCAACTTCGAACAGTATGCGAGCCAGCTTCTGGGTGAAGGAGCCGCCGCCACGCATGGCTTCTATTCGATTCAATCCAACCGCATGGTGCTCTATGATTTGACTGCAGGTCCCAATGAGCGTCCTGCTTACACCGACGCCGACATCCTGTTCAAACTGCGAAAGTCGCCGTTCAATGTCGCCACCATTATCCATGAATGCACGCATCAGATCGCCTTTAATGTGGGCTTGCATACCCGCTTCGCCGACAATCCGCTCTGGCTGACCGAAGGTATGGCGACTTATTTTGAAACCCCCGATCTGAAAAGCAAAACAGGCTGGCGGACCGTGGGCAAACCCAATCCCTGGCGACTGCGGCAGTTTCAGGATTATGCCCGCTCGCGCAGACCCGCCGACTCGCTGCAGACCCTGATCTCTTCAGACCAGCGTTTTCAGGAAGCAGAGGCCGTGCTGGACACTTATGCGGAAGCGTGGGCCTTCTCTTATTTTCTGATCAAAACCAAACGCCGACAGTACGAAGAGTACGTGCATCTGATCGCCGCCCGGAAGCCATTAATCTGGTCCACTCCTGAAGAACGGCTCAAAGACTTTCAGTCTGTCTTCGGCGCAGATCTGGCTCAGCTTGATCAGCAATTTCTCAGATACATGCGACAAATCAGCCGCTAAATACGATTTTTCTCTTTGCAGTTTCCCTGTTTCCCAGTATCGTGCGCATACGCCGTTTGAAGTCGGCGACGTTTTCAGACGCGCCAACCGAACGTCTCGCATAGAAAAATAACAATCCGTAAAGGGCATCTTTCATGTCAACTTCCCTGCAACCATCGGATGAGCAAGCCAAGGTCATCACAGGCTGCCTGCTGCTGCTATCCATCATCGCGCTGGCAGGTGTCTTTTATGTGACCCAGGCGGTTCTGGTCCCGTTTGTCATCGCCATTTTCATCGCGACGATTGTGACGCCGATCGTCGACCTGCTGGTATTAAAATGGAAGTTACCACAAATCATCGCGATTTCTCTGACGCTGCTGCTGGTACTCACTTTTGTTTTTTTAATCTGCATGACATTGATCTACTCGACGCAGCAGGTGATCTACAAAGCAGAAAACCAGTACAGTGAAAAGTTCGGCATCTTTATCAACTATGCGTTTGAGGCTGCCAAGGAAGCCGACAATCTTCCCAGGCCCAAACCAACAGAGGAAAATATAGCACTGCAGTCAGATGACACCGATTCGACAGAGGCGATTCCGGAGATCACTCCTCCCGCGCACATCGATGATTCAGATGCAGTGGTTGCCGAAAAACCGGAGACCGGCTGGTTTCAGAAAATGGGCATTGACCTGGATACGCTCAAAACAGCGACGATGGACTACATGCGAAACTCATTGAAGTCGATCGCGGTCAGCACGATGCAGTCGGCGCTGAACTTCACAACCACTTCCTTTTTCGTCGCGATTTTCGTGATTTTCCTGCTGGCAGGTCGAGACCCGAATGCGGTCGTCAAAAATGAAATCTACTTTGAAATCGAGCAGAAAATTCGCAGCTATATTTCGACCAAACTCGTCCTGTCACTGATTACAGGCACCCTGGTGGGTGTGACTCTCAAACTGTTTGGGCTGGAACTCGCGCTGGTATTTGCCATTCTGACGGTTCTGCTGAACTTCATTCCGTCTGTCGGCTCGGTGATCGCAACGCTGCTGCCGATTCCGGTCGCGTTTGCCCAGTTCTCTGACAGCCCCTGGACGATTGCCGGCGTCATACTGATTCCCGGCGCCATCCAGATGGCCATCGGGAACGGCATCGAACCGAAACTCATGGGAGAAGGCCTGCAACTGCACCCGGTGACCGTGCTCCTGGCGCTTTCGTTCTGGACACTGCTCTGGGGTCCCATCGGCGCGATCCTGGCAGTTCCCATCACCGCTGCCATCCGGATCGTCCTGATGCGATTCGAATCCGGACGGACCGCAGGCAACCTGCTGGCCGGCATCCTGCCCGGCGGATCAACGACGGTGGCCTGAAGACGAGGCCCCCTGCTCTCTTTTTTTCCACCACGAAAAACACGAAAGCAAACTGGGTGTGCCTGGATAAAATCCGGGCCGAGCGCAGCGAGCAGGAGGTCGCCGTTGCCGTATTCAACCCAGAAGCAGACTGCCACTATACTCGGCACGGCCGGACAAGCCGGTCCGTGGCACACGGAAACCTTCGATCATCTTGCATGTGCTCAATCAAAACAGACGTCCGTGTGCCATCTAATAGTGGAAACGATTTCAGAATTCATTATTTTCGTTGACTTGAATTTGGCTGAGTGATTTCAGACTAACCATTAAGCGTCGAATCTCAAACTCCCAAGCGGTCTGGAGAAGCAACCAAGACAATTCGTCATACTCATGCTTATCCTTCTCTGAAACACTATTCAGTTTAATCGTGGAGGTCATGATCTTACTCCGCGGTCTGTTCTACTTGATAGTGTCAGGATGACAAAGTGACTATTGAACTTTTTCGCCAGGGCCTGGAAGATTGATATGCGGCCTTAAGGCGACACATGTGCGGCACAAAATCGAATTTGTATTGATGAATGCGATGCCTTGATTCTTGCGGTATATGCCTAACTTCCGAATATCCACACTATTTTTTTAAAAGCCGTGGAATCAGGGTATCAAGCTGGCCCCGTGCCTCGGTCGAATAGAGATTGCCGCTTGGGTCGATCAAGAAGATGGCTGGGATTCCATCGACTCCCCATGATTCTGAAAAATCGTTCAGCGCTGATCCTGTCCGCAATGCGCGTTTGTCGCGTCCTAGATAATACTGCGGCCAGGGAATTTGCTCCTTGTCTACGAACGACTTCAAACTTTCCAATCCTCCGTCGTTTTCAGGTAGATCGTGACTGACTCCTATGAATTCGACCCCCTGATCATGGTACTTGGCATACAGCCGCTTCAATTCGGGGATTTCATGAACGCACGGACCACACCAGGTTGCCCAGAACTCCACCACGACAACCTTCCCTCGCAAATTCTTCATCGAGACTGCTCGACCAGAGATCACGTCAGTGAACTCAAGCTCAAACGGCTCGCCGATTAGATCACGCTTTCTGTTTTTCCCTTGCGCTATTCGACTACGAAAAGAATCAGGGTATTCTTGAGCGATGCGCCGCGTTAACTCAGTGCTTTGACGACTGATGAGGTAAGTATCCACAGTAAAGCAGAAGGCTCCAGCTAAAGAAAAGCCAAGAATCAATTGGCGAAATTTGGAGAAACGTTGGAAGGGCGCTGCTTCCGAACGTTGCCAGACGGGCACAAGCAATAGAGCCGTTGTGCTGGCTGCCACAATGACGAGCCAAAAACGATAAGTACCAATAAAACTTAGGATGCTTGACTCGAGGTTTCGATTCAATGCCAGAGTCACTACTGGCAGAACTGCCTCTAAGACAGCGGCTTCGAACTTTCTCAGGCCTGGGAAGTGCGGGTACGAGGTGTGTAGTAGAACAACCAACACAATCCCCAGTAATCCGAAAAGAATGCCGAGTCTTAGCCACTTCCATGTGTTGGATGATGGCCTGCGTGCAGTCATTGCAACCACCGCACTGATCACTAAAAACAGCGCAATGACCGCTAGCCGCAGATACCACTCAAAATGAAGTTTCGTGACTGCGCTGTGGAGGACCTCGGCAGATCGGTTGTCTTTGGGCCACTCGCTGACGAACTTTTCAGCGAGTGCGACAGCCGCAGGTCCATTAATCGGTCCGTTAAACTTGATCATGGTTTGATAAAATAGCGCATCGCTTTTCAGTCTGGAATCCGTCGTTTTCTTGAGAACCTCATCGATTTCGGCGTTCACTTCTCGCATCGAATCGAAGGTGCTTCGACCATTAGTCGAAGGCAATCCTGCGAGGTATTTCAACGATCGCCAACGTTCTGGCAAAAACTTTGCGACGTGAGGGTCATCCGGGGACATTTTACGGAGATCACCGATCAGCGTTGCGATTTTGGTATGTGTTCGGATGAAATCTTCGGTTGGGAGTGAGCGATGGGACGTTCTGAGTTCGTTCTGGATCTGATCGATCAAAACATCCGTTGGCGTCTTTGGCGTCACCGAGGATTCAATCGGACCTGATTTGTTGAATATTCTCTCGGTGGTGGGAGATGGATCATCAGGGCGACCTTGAGCGACCGATGCCGCCACCACGAAGGAGAGGAATACGAAAGCGGTAGTATTGGCACTGCAGCGGATTCTTCTGAACATATTCAGCCCACTTTCTGTCGTGATATTGTCCGGCAAACTGCCGTTGGCACCTCTCGCTGATACTCCGGAGTTTACATAACACGTAACATGACTGATTCTTTAGGGTCGGGGGGCTTCCTGATTTCCTTCCAACAAGGAGAGTACCTGAAGCTCAGGCCGCCGATACAGAGCCAGATGAATCTTGCGAATTTCTTTGTGGAATTCATGCTGCTCCGGTTTCAGTGTTCAAGCATTCAGACACAGGAATGATCTTATTCCAGCTAAGATTCCCAATATGAATCAGTCTGGAACTGCTACAGGTATAGAATGCCTTCGATTGTAACTGCTGCGGTTTCCTGTGTCTAAAATGAATTAATTTTTATCCACTTACGCCGTTACAGTTATTAATGATATTCAAAACCATCAGCTTGTAATCAATGTTAGATAATCGGTTGAAATTCAAATCCAATCTGGCGAACTTGGATGACCGCGACAAATCAGAACAAACTGCTGAACCTGATTCGGAATAACGGTGTTCGTTCGCCTGACTCATCAATATCAACTTCCGTCCTGGTTATACTGATTGTTATGGAAGTCCGATCGCTTAAAAAACGAATATAACTGGTGTCAACTTTAACCCTCAGAAGTTGGACATACTTTAGTGGTAAAGCAGAGTCTCTAATTCGCATCGATGTTAAAGACCGTGAGACCGTGATAGGATGTCAGCGAGTTGCTCTCCCAGTAAAAACTCTGGAAGCCTGATTTGGATTCTTGGACGTGCAAAATATCGACCGTTAAATGTATTCACGTCACTTAGATCTGATCTGAAATTGATCTATGTCAACCCGACTGCTTAATACACGGTCATGTTATTGGACGCTTCGGTTCCCTGGTCGAATTCCACTGTACCTGACACCAGGTTGTCGGTCACCTGAATCTGCTGGCCGCCGATGATCCGGATGGCGAAGTTTTTCTCGCCTTCGGTAATCAGGCAGTCGGAAATACGGGACTGCTTGACGTTCTGCATCAGGATACCTCCGTTTTCACATTGGCGAATCGAACAGTTGGTGATGTTCATCCGGGCGCAGTTCTTGAGGATCAGCCCGGCAGCAACGCCCCGGGTCGCCAGGATATTCAGCGCGTTGAGCGTGCAGTCACTGCAGTCATTGAAGACGTTCGCATCTTTGGTCTGAGCCCGGTAATCGGGATTGCGATCCAGCAGATTGGATCCGAGCACAATGTGCGAGCAGTCTTCCACCAGCAGGTTGTGTTCGTATGCCTGCCAGAGAGTATTGCCGGTAATCGTGATGCCGCGGGCATGCTTGAGGTGAATATTGACGGCGACATCACTCATCGAATTGTCGGCGATCGCGAAGTTCCCCACCTTGCGGGGGTCTTCGGGACCGTTGCCGATGAAGCGTACGTTGGCAGAATCGGGTGCGTCGTGCGTGTGTTGTATGGTGCAGCCGAAGATGGCACCTTCCCGCAGTGAGCCTTTGGAAATGTCGAACAGAATATTGGCCGTGGGCTGAGTGTCTGCTCCCATGTTGCCTTCGATGTCGCAGTTGCCGATCTGAATGTTGCGGATTTCACTCCCGCGAACCACAATCCCCCCCTGCCTGTTGTAGCTGATATGCGAGTCAGAAATGTTGATCTGATGCAGGTTCAGATTCTCGAGATAAATGCCGACGCCTTCATTTTCATACAGATGACAGTCATCTATGGAGACATTCCGGTTGCGTTCATAAAGATGAATTCCATGTAAAGCCTTGCGGACGACCAGGCGCGTGATAGTAAGCTGCATGGTCTTCGATGCCGCGATCCCGATGGCTTCCGGATGCTTGCCGACGATTTCGATGCCATCGACCATCGGCGACCGCTCCCGCTCCCAGACGACGGGCTGCACGGTTTTGGGGCTTGCCGTTCCGTTATGAGTGCCGATGAAATGAAAAGCGGGGCCGGCTCCTTCCATCAGGATCGTCGCTGTGCCATCGCCGGAAATCGAAGTCGGTCCGACTTTGTTCAAATCAATCACGACCGGCTTCGTGAGGCGATACTGGCCCGTCGGAAACCGAAGCACCCCAACCGGCGCATCAACCAGTTTCTGAATGGCAGCCGTGACATCAGTTTTGCCATCTCCGACGACGCCATAATCTGACAGCTTGACATCTCGTGCATATCTTACCATTTTCGGTTTTTGTGGGAGCTTCACCAATGGCTGAGATGCTTCGTGATGATTCAAGAACAGCCCCGTTAATACGAGTGTGATCACACTAAGCGGGATGAGTGTTTTCAGTTTCATGGCATCAACTTTCAATGCAGGTTTTTCTGGCAGGAGATCGCCGACAATGCGGACGGCCCGATAATTTAAGGAAGCTTATAAATCAGTCTACGCAACAGCGATGTCAGGTTCAACTGTCGTGCCAGTGAAAGGCAGAAGGGCTTCCGGGCGAAGCAGACAGCAAATTACTGATGATAAACGGGCCGCGGCTCATCGCTGGCGATGATTTTAAGATAACTCTGGTAGCGCTGGCGGGAAATGAAATCGTGGGCGACAGCGCGTTTCACGCCGCAGTCGGCTTCGTGCGTATGCGAGCAATCCGGAAAGCGACACTGGGTCACAAACGGGATGAAGTCGCGGAAGAAGCCTTCGACTTCCTCAGGAATCACATCCCACAACTCCAGTTGACGAATGCCCGGCGTATCGACCACCCAGCCCCCAGTCGCGATTTCGAGCAGCAAGGCAGAACGGGTCGTGTGCCGTCCTTTGCGGTTTTCCTGACTGATCTCTGCGGTTTCCAGTGACAGTCGTTCGTCAATTTGATTGAGCAGCGACGATTTCCCCACGCCGCTCTGGCCCGAGAAAACACTCTGCTTACCTTTGAGCAGCGACCGCAGACGCGGGATGCCGGTGCCCTCTGTGACGCTGGTTAATACAATGTCATAACCCATCTGGGCATACACGCCGATCAGGGGCTGGAAGGCGACCGGATCGACCAGGTCGATTTTATTGATGCAGATGATGGAGTGAATGTTGCCTTTTTCCGAACTGATCAGGAAGCGGTCAATCAGCGAGGGTTTGAGGGGCGGATCGTCGGCGGAGACCACAATGACAGCCTGGTCAATGTTGCTGACGAGAATATGCTCGCGACGTTTGCTGCCCCGTGAAAGATAGGAGCGACGCGGCTCGACACGTTCGATCACCGCCTGATGCTCATCCCCATCGGGACGAATCAATACATGATCGCCGGCGACAACGGCGTTGCGGTCATCGCGGGACATGGTGCGCACGAGCCGCCGGATGGTGCATTCATAGCGTGTGCCATCTGCCACCTGCACGACCGAGTTCAAGCCCTGCGAGCGGATCACGCGGCCTGGAATGCAGTTCTGCTCGTCGATATCGATGACAATTTCGGTGCCGTCATCGGTTTCGTGCTCGACTCCCATGACGGTGCGATGACGAGTGAGATCCCCTTTACCGGTGAGCCGTTCGGTGGTATCCCTGTACTGCGAGTCGACCTGCTCGTCCATCTGGTGGCTGGCGAGTTTATTGTTCCGGACCTTTTTCTGGCGGTTCTTTTTAAACGCAACCCGGATTTTTTTTCCTTTTTTCTTAGCCACTACAGTTCTGGTTCCATCACCGTCTGATCAAAATTCATGATGAACCGTCCTGCTCATCATCCTGATCGATGAGAAATTTCAGTCCGAGTTCATCGTCGGTCATCTGAGATTCGTCTTCCGGAAGTTCAATTTTATCTGGTTTCTTTGCCGGTGGTGCCATCGGACGTTCCGGACGTTTTTCCCGTTTGACGAGCCCCGCTTTTTCCATCAGGCTCATTTCGAACGGATTCTCTTCTTCCGGCGGCGGTTCATCGGACTGGGGTGTGTAATTGATTTCGTAATCGTGTTTGGCAATCGAGAGCCGGTCTCCGGGCAGCAGCCACTTCATATCGCAGCGGTCTCCGTTCACTTTGATCCCGTTGCGGCTGTTCATATCGCGGACGCGCCAATAGCCGTTGATAAATTCCAGCTGGCAGTGATGCGATGAGATATTGGGAAACTGCAGCGTGATATCGCATTTGCTGCGGCGGCCAATTAATAACACTTCTGACAGCAGCGGGATTGGATCGCCGCCGCCACACGGGTTGAGTTCACCTAACATTCCGACTTCCTGGCGCCTCTGTTACGTATTGTTTACCAAAAGATCATGAATTGCCCGCATGGCTTTAATCTATACCGCTGGCCACACATTATAAAGCCTTTCTCTTGAGAAAAGTCAGATTTTGGGGATACTTCAAGGGGACTGCTTACTCTATACTGGAGACTTCAATAGCGGGAGTCGGCTGAGTGGTCGCTGCGGGTTCTTCGGAATCCGTGGAGGAAAGTCCGGGCTCCACAGGGCACGGTGGTGGGTAACGCCCACCGTCCGCGAGGACAGGGAAAGTGCAACAGAAAGTAAACCGCCGGGCCGGTACGCTGGCCAGGTAAGGGTGAAACGGTGCGGTAAGAGCGCACCAGCAGACCGGGTGACCGGTCTGGCTCGGTAAACCCCACCGGGTGCAAGACCAAGCAGGAAGCAGTTCTGGTTCGCCAGAACACGGATCGGCCCGATCCGTTATGACTTCCGGGTCGGTCGCGTGAGGCAGCAGGCAACTGCTGTCCCAGATAAATGGCCACTCTCGACATAACCCGGCTTACAGGCTTGCTCCCGCTTATTGATTCTCTTCCCCGACCCATTCAATTCATCACAACGACAACACACCTCAACCCGCAATGTTGTCAAATTGATTGTAATAAATTCTACAATATTGCACTTTTGACAACATGCCAAATCATTTCCACGACACTGCGATAATTTTTATCTCCTTACACAACATGCACTTAGAGACTTTCCGCACTTTTATGGCACGGTAGCTGCTTTAGTATTCTTTCATCAACAACAAATGAAACAGTTGATAACAAAAAAAGCCACTTTAAAAAAACAAAACCATTAAAGGAGATAATGATGAAAAACTTCACACTCGCAATCGCAGCTATGGCAGCCGTTACTTTGGTCAGCAGCACTTCATTTGCTGCCACTCCGTTCTGCGGCACCAGCAGCTACTTTAACTCAAAATATGACAATTCGAAATACGACACACGTTACAATTCCACAGCCAGCCGGAACTGGAACAACAATTCCTATTCAAGCTACAACAGCAGCTACCTGAATACCCGACCGTTGTTCACTCCGTACAATCCTGCTGTGAATCGTTACAACAGCTCTTACAGCGGACTGTTCAATACGTACCGTCCTGTGTCAAACTACACTTCGTCGTATTTCAACAATAACAAGTACAGCAACTACAAGTACGACTACAAATACGACAATGATCGTCACGACCGCTTTGACCATGATCGACATGACCGTCATGACCACGACCGATACGATCGCAACGACAACTGGCGTAACAATCGCTAGTTCGAATTGAAAAGGTAAACCATCCCTCTCTGGTCGGGTTCTGCCCGGCCAGGGGTTTATAATAAATCATGCATGCAAAACGGACCCGCGCCACTCTGGTTGCGGGTCTGTTTTTGTTTTTCGGTCGTGAGTTGGAGTTCGTATCCGCGAGAGAACAAGTGAAACCTGAATCGCTTCAGCCAGGCCGATCAGTCGGGCAGCGTGGAAACCGAAAGTGTTTCGCGCGGGTAATAGTGAATCGTTCCGTTCTCAGTTCCCACCAGCAGATCGACCACTCCCCGACCAAAGTCAACCGGCGCAGGAGAGCAGGAATGAATTCCCAGTCCGATCCGTTTCCCCTGAAAGTCGAGTTGCCTGACATAATCAAAGACCGGCTCCGCGTTACTGCCGATGTTCCGTAAAAACAGTATCGAAGCCTGCCTCGTCAATAAATAACCACTGGGCAGGTAAGTGGATTTTGAAGCCGGGAAGGACAGGCCCCGGGAGGCACCGATCAACAGATCGATTTTCCCATCCTGGTCCCAGTCATGCGCCACCAGTTTGGCGCGTCCGGTCTGGCCAGCGGCTTCATCCACGTTGGCGGTAATCGGCGTGCCATCTTTGAGCGTGAGTAATTCGCCGCGCTCCACATTCTGATTATCGATCCTCCAGAACCGCCTTAACAGGTTCTGTTCATCCAGTGCGATCAGGCAGAGACGACCTGGCGTGCCCCAGTCTGTAATGGCCGGCTGACTTCTCCATGCCAGATGCATCTGCAATCCGTCACAATACAGGGGCTTCGGTTCTGAAAAAGCAACACCGTCTTCAGAAGGCTCCTGCAGCAACAGCATATAGTCCGCCATGATGCTGTTCAGGATCACGTCCAGCCGCCCGTCGCCGTTCCAGTCATAAAGTGTGGGACAGGTATAACCCCACATCCCCTCGCCGGGCCCCTGGATGGAACCGCGGTAACCGGCTTTGATGTTCAGCGGCTTGCCACCCACTGGCACGGATTGCGGTTGCGCGAACTCCACTCGTGCCTGGTCACCAATGTTTTTGACAAACAACAGTTGCCCCGCATCATTGCCGACGATCAGATCGGTCAAGCCATCGCCGTCTACATCTCCCGGACTGATGACGGGCAGTTCCCCCAGGCAGAGGTGGGCGTCTTCCCTCAATACGGGACACACTGATTCATAAACCGGAGAGCCGTTTGGCGCGAACTGGCCGGAACAGCGATAGAACCAGACCCGCCCGGTATCACCGACGATCAGGTTCGAGAGCCCCGTTTCGGGATCGGGGACTGCACACAGATTCGCATTAATCACGGGATGCCGTAAGCCGACATGCTCCTGGTCGTTGACCAGTTTTTGAGGAGAGAGTTTGCCGTTCTCGGGGTCAATTGCGAAGCAGCGGATCACGCCCGGCTTATCGCTGGTCACCAGCGCCGGCGGATGATCTTCTCCCAGATGAACGACCGTCATGCCCCCCAGGTTAAACAGGAATTCTCCGGGCCCCTGCCCTGCGCGAGAAACCGCTTCCACTTTTTTCAGATCCAGAGAACCAAAGGTTACGTGATATAACTGGCGACGTGTAATATTCCCTCGCCAGAATCCGGCACCATCGTAGGGAATGTAAGTCGTTGCGTGATGATCACCGGGCGGACGGTAGCTGCTTCCATCGGCGATCGAACAATAGACGTGAAACTGCCCCTGCGTGTCAATAAACCCGGCCATTGCCCGCCCCATGCCACCCGGCAGATCCAGTTCGGGTGAGAGCGCCTGCTGCTGAAATTCTGTTTTATCGCGATCAAATTTGCAGAGGCGAATTTTTTTGCCAGCGGCAAACAGACCATAGATCGTTTTATCGGGACCTGTAAAAATCGTCCCGTTCAATGCGGAACCGGTGATTTTGACAGGCTTCCTATAGACGGGCACGCCACCCTCACTGAATCCACGAAAAGGAAACAGCCTGTCGGGGAAAACAAACAGGTCGTATGGTCCCGAACCGTAAACATCGGCTGCCCCCACCACGATGGACCGATAATCCTCTCCTCTCCCGAGTTGCCCGTACTCGATTTTTTTCGAAACGGGAACGGGATGCGCGGGAGTAAAGTAACCCGTATTGCTGGATGATACCTTCTGGTCATCTCCTGCTGCTGATTTCAGTCCATGGCCCCAGACTGTGAAAGTCACTAACAGGAGCACGCATCTGATCATGCCTTTTGGTTTCCACGGCATAAGAGTCTCCTTGCAGCGCATCTGATTTTTATTTTACCTGGTCTGCAGGTCAAAACTGATATCGTTCTCCCCGGCTTTGACGTCTGCTTTCAGAATCGAGTTCTTACGATATTTTTCGGGCACCACTTCTTTGACTTTGGGAGCTTCCGGATCAGAATCATCGACGGGGGGAGTGCTGATCGTGACGGTGTGCGGTCCCACCTTCGCTCCCATCGTGGGGTACACATACATCAATTCATACCGTCCGTCCTTGTCTGTCAACGATTGCGAGCCCCGGCCTTCCTCAGGCGTAAACTGTACCAGCACCCCTTCCAGGGGAGAGCTGTCCAGCGTCACCAGCCCTTTCACTTTTCCCAGTTGCGGTTGATCATCCGGGCGGGAACGGCATGCAGACAGTAATAATCCCGGGATAACCAGGAACAGCGCTGTCTTCAATCTTCGTCTCATAGTTGTGCCTGCTGTGATTGAGATTGTTTTTGTGAGACTGACTGCGATCACCCGCGTCAGTGCAGCAGAAACCGACCCAGCGGCAACGCGTGCTGCACTGGTCGGATTTCTGCGACTGTGGCTCAGCTATTACTCGATGTTGGCGACCTTGCCATCATTTCCCGTGGCAATGGCAGACAGTTTATCCTGGTCCATATTCTCACTGATAAACTGAACCCGTCCATCGATGAATAAAAAATGCGCGCCGCCGGTATGCTGACTGGCAAACGCATTCACAGAACCGCCATTCACGGCGTAGGACGATCCGGTCGGGGCCAGTTGCCCGACAACGTTGGCTGCGCGGACATCGGGGGCAATCCCCACCCAGACAGCGCCATAATATTCCCCCGCCACCTGGGTCGTTAAGGTTCCGTCGATATCGCGTCGGTACTTTTCGCCGACCGCAAAGGTGTTACTCGATCCATCGATAAAGTCTCGCATTCGTGTTACATATTTTGTTCCGTCGACAAAAATCGCTTTGAATCCTGTGGTCGTATCGACTCCCGTCCAGTCGATGCCTGCTATGCCGGCATAGTTTGATTTGGCATGTCCGCCGGAAACGCGTCCCGGGTTAATCAGCGGATCGGTGGCCGTCGGACACATGTAAACGGGAATGGCTGTCTTCTGTAAATCGGCACTGCCGACGGTCGCTGCAGCCTGGGGGCCTGTCGGAACGCTGCACACCGCCTGTTTCACCTGGCCCACCCCGAGTTGATTATACAGATTCGCCTGATCGATAAACGGCAGAATAAATGCTCCCCAGCCCCAGCCGTTATTGGAAGCATCCACCACCGAGCAGCTGTTGTTCGGATCGCCACAATATCCGGGAGGAAACACCCGGTGTGTTTCATGATAATTGTGAATTGCCAGTCCCAGTTGTTTCAGATTGTTTCTACAGGTACTGCGGCGAGCTGCTTCCCGCGCCTGCTGGACAGCCGGCAACAGCAGGGCAATCAAAATGGCGATGATGGCAATCACCACCAGTAACTCAATCAGAGTAAAGCCGCGAACGCTGACGTGATGACGCTTCATGAGACTCGTCCTTTCGCATTGAAAAATGCAGGTCAGGCAGAAAGAGAATGAATGCTGAATCGCAAAGAATGGGGCTCTTGTTCTCACCTGATGCTTCTGCCAGAATCAAGGCAAGCAGTGAGCCATACCTAAAGTCTATAGACTTTGCCGCGACTTGCAAAGAAAATTCCTGAGAATATTCTGGCATACTATACTTGCTGACACTGATTGACGAGTTTAAGTTAAGCGGCTCGTTTGTTTTCCCTCGAAACATCAACCTGGTTGTGGATCATGGTATTTCTGTCGATCTGTGACAGTGTGTCGTTGCAAAAAAGTGAACAAAAAGACTACAACGAGGTATCATTGTCAGTATCATGGGTACCAATGCAAAGTTTGATGGTTCTTTACTGACGGGATCTTCCCCGCTCAGCCAGATCAGGTTCAGAGTATAAATGCGAAAGCCAGCTTCAGAAAAAAATCAGTCCGAGATCGCTTATGAAGTACTGCGACAGAAACTGTTAAACAGAGAGTTTGCACCGGGTGCCCGCGTTCGCTACGGGCCATTGGGAGACGAGATCGGTATGAGCGCCACTCCCGTGCGGGAAGCAGTCGGGCGACTGGTCAGTGAAGGTTTGATTGAACTGGTGCCTCAACTGGGAGCTGTCGTAAAGCGGCCGACGATTACGGACACGACCGAATTATACGAGATGCGAGAAGCCATCGAACCATTTGCAGCCGCGAAGGCTTCGCAGTTTATTGCTGCCAGACAGTTGAAGTCATTACAGGCAACCCTCGACACCATGCAAATACTGCATCGCTCAGTGCTGACCGGCAAAAAACAGGCGATGGAGGTCTCCGCCCGGTTTGACAAGTCTGACCTGAAATTTCATCAGACCATCCTGAACGCGGTCAACAACCAGCGGATGTTAACCGTCGTAGGCGACTTCCATTTATTGACAGAAATCATCGGAGCGGCGCGGCACAGTTACAGCACCGAAGTTCTGGAGATGACCATTGACGATCACACCCAGATCCTCAAGGGGCTGAGCAAACGCGATGCAGAATGGACCCGCAAGGCCATGACGGTGCACATTCAAAACAGTCGCCAGCTCACATTAAATCAATTGCAGAGCGAGTGCCCGCAATAAGTGATTCCCGACCGGTTTCGGCCCATCCGTAAAAAAAGACTCCGAGCTGGTTTGCTCGAAGTCTTTTTTATGAATGCCCAAGAGAGGATTCGAACCTCCACGTCCTTTACGGACACTAGAACCTGAATCTAGCGCGTCTGCCAATTCCGCCACTTGGGCTTATAAGCCGATCCCCTTTGTTATTATTGACTTACGCCAATTTCATATCAACCGTGTGAGACAGAGTTTCTGGCTCTGGACCCGGAAAAACTGCTTCCGAATCGGTCCCGTCTCACGGGGAAGCAGGTATGTTATAGACTTTGTCCCCCTTTTTCCAGTCATACGCCTCGCAATTTTAGGACAACCATTCGCAGAAAACCGGGTTGGAATCGATTATCCGGATTAATGCGAAACCAGACTCGCTGCCGGCCTGTTTCAGTTCAGAGAATGTTCTCTTTCCCTGTAATCTGCTTTTCATGTTTCAGGATCCAGTGATGCTGCTCGGGAGTATCCGGCACGGGGACGCGTCTCCGCTTTGAGATCAGCGCGAACGCCTCTGGTGTGGTCAATCCGTGGTGCAGCAGAATTGCCGCCGCCGTCATCCCGGCCCGGCCGATGCCCGCGCGACAATGTACGACCGTGTGACTGCCTTCCAGAATACCGTGATACAGTGTCCGGGTGAAGTCCGCAAATGCTTCGACCGATGCAGGCAGACAGCGATCCGCAACGGGAAACGAAGTAAATAACATGCCATGCTGTTCTGCGAGCCGGGGTTCGTCTTCCAGACCGATTTCGATGGATTCCTGAGCTTCGAGCAGGGAGACGATATGCGAAATTCCCAGCCGCGCGATCCCGGCAAATTCGTCGTCAATCCATTCCCCGGCAACCGGCCTGGCCATCACCGACAGGGAGCCGCCACCGATGGTCTGAATGGGATAGATTGTGGGTTGGAACATGGTTATTGCTCTCGTCTCTCAGTCTGGTTGATAACAGCCCGGCTCGTCCGGCCGTGTCGGGAAAGTATAGGATGCTCGGTTCTGTATTTGTACGAGTCAGCTGCGACCTCCTGCTCGCTACGCTCGGCCCGGATTACATCCGGGCTCACCCATTTTTCTTTGGGTGGTTTCGGATTTTTCGTGGTTGATAATGGAAGATAGCGGGGCTTTTCTGTGCCCATTGTGGTGTGAAACTGGTTTGCAGATCGCCAGGCGGGTCGACACATGGGTCGACCCCTACGATGAACGGTAGTTTTTTTGTTCTGAATTGAACTATTGCCCTGAGAGTTTCCTGTTGTCTGCGACAACCCCGGATTGCATCCGGGGTTACCCTTTCTGCTTTTAGATTGATGGGAAAATTATCTCGCAATGAAGGCTGTCCGGTCGGCTGTCCCCTTTGTTAATGCATATCATATTGCAGGTTAGAGCCCTCGATCTTTATTCATCCATTCTTTCCGATTCCAATAAACTGGCATGGCCCCAGCGTCTGATACATCCAATGAAGGTGTATTACTCTGAATCAAGGTAATCCACCGCTTGCCTTCCAGCAGAAACTGATACGTTTGATGCACCATATAGTTCAGAAATAACATTGCACTGCTGAGGTCTTCCTGATGCCAGCGATCGAAATTCTTGATGACCACTAATACTTTCCCGTTTTCAGAAACCATATCACTAATACAGTCATTGAACGCATCCCAGTTCCTGCCGAAATATTCTGGAAATTCAAAACCATCATGGATGTCGCTATAGAAATTATCCCGGGAATACCACGTCTTCGCATCAAAGCAATAAATCTGATAACCGTGCTCCGAAAACCAGTTTTGATGCTGATCAAGCAATTCGATAGAATAGTATTTCGTGACTGGCCCATCAGCCAGAATCTGGTAATCAAGTTCCTTTTCCATAGCATTTCAATTCTGTGTGTCAGCTATTTTTTTTCGAAACCAGGTACTGCAGAAAGGAAGTGATGCCGGCGAATTTATAGTCGGGATCGATGTATTTTTCGATGACGTAAAACATGAAGTAGTAGAGCCTGGCGGAGGACCAGATGATGAGCAGGAGTAACAATGCTATCTGCCAGGAACGGGTCTGAGCAATGATCAAACCCGTGGCAAACAGTAGAATCATCAGGAATAGAAGGCCTTTGAGGTAGATCAGACGTATGCTTTTGAGATCGGCCATGGGTTGCAGAATCCATCATTCACATCGTATTTGAGAATCACAACTTAATGAGGATGACACGATATTGTAATCAGGTCAATGGTAGAGGCACTGATGGGATTAATGTCTTTTCAGATTTCACTTTACGAAACTTCTCGTGACAAACAGGTTCTCACTCAAGTATAATCATGACATGATTAAACCACGCCTTACAGAAGAACAACGTCGCGCCCTTGCTCAGTCCCATGGATTATTGGAAGTGGATGAGGATGGTCGAAAGTACGTTCTGATGTCGATGGAAGTTTATCGAGACATGATGGGCGTGGGCACTGACGCAGAGCTCTCCGCTTCACTGGAAGCAATTCAAGAGGGGCTGGCGGATATCGATGCCGGCCGTACACGCCCGTTTCGTGATGTCCTGGCTGAACTTGAAAACGAATGACTTATCGTGTCGAGTTGTCAAAACGGGCAGAGATTGATGTTCGAAAAATCTATGCCTATATCCGCCAACACGGTCCTGCAGATCCCAGGACCTGGAAAACTGGTCTGGAAATAAAACTCTCTTCCCTTGAACAGTTTCCTGAAGCATGTGGTTTTGCCCCTGAAAATGAATTCACCGATCAGGAAATTCGTCAGACTCTTTACGGTCCTTTTCGTATCATTTTTACAATCAGAGAACCATTTGTATTTGTCATCAGCATTCGTCACGCCGCCCGCCTTAATCTGAGGCAGGATGAAATCGAGGATGCCGATTTATAACCGCGTTGTAGCCCACGGGTACATGACATGACGAGTGTATCAGATGATACCATACGGGCTCACCCTTTTTACTTTCGTGTGGTTTCGTGTCCTTTCGTGGTAGAAAATTCCAATTCAAGCATTTAATTAGTTCCCGTTGCGGGGTGAAACTGGTTTGAACCTCACCAGGCGGGTCGACACATGGGTCGACCCCTACATTGAAGGGGTCGGTAGTGTACCCTGATTTGAATGCTTGCTCTGACCGTTTCCTGTTCGCTGCGCTCACCCCGGATTGCATCCGGGGCTACCCGTTCTTTCAGACCAGATTCATATGGGATGTTCTATGGTGAGTACTGATACCACTAATAGATCATTCAGTGGTTCGGGATTTTCATCTGCGGGGGGTGGGGCACTTCTTTTATAATGCTTTGTGAAACTTGTAAGGGACGTGAGCACCTTCACCGTTGGACAAGCCGAACAGTGGCACGGGCTCGTCTGATATTGGAGGAAACATTGCACTTAATATTCAGGTTTCCGGGTGGCATGGCCGGCTTGTCCGGCCGTGTCGAATGGGTATGGGAAGCTTGATTCTGGATTGATCGTGGCAGCTGCGACCTCCTGCTCGCTCCGCTCGGCCCGAATTGCATTCGGGCTCACCCTTGATTTATGTGCGGGGGCTGGTTTTTCGGGCACTGTCGGGCAAGCGGACAGATGGCACCCGGTGATATCCTGCCTTGCAAGCGGGAACTGGTTCACTGAGCACCGTTGGACAAGCCAACTGTGCCACCCGCCGGGGCCACCTGGACTGGTAAGAGGACATTGAAATTTTGTTATTGTTGTGGGGTTCATGCTGATGTTTGATTTTTTGTTCGATCAGTGGTTCTGTGGTTTCGTTGCATGGTGGATTATTTTCGGGAAGGGCGTGGGGGCGTCAAGGGGGATAAACAATATCATGTGGCGATACGGGTTGACAGAGAACCGACCTGCGGCGAGGTCGGGGCGGTACCGGGGCGAAGCTTTGCGATGTGCGGCGACCCGCAGGCTACCATCACGAACGGGTGGTGTTTCAGGCAGTGCAAATCTGGAAAAAACAGGCTCTTTTGTAGTGAAGAGTCAGAACAAGTGGCCCGTGTTTCAGTGCACTGTAAACTGGTCACGCGCGCGACTCACTTTGGTGCTTATCCTCGGCAGCGGCGCGCAGCGGTCAAGTCCAGTTTGTGCAGTCGCGCAAGATCAAAGCCCGGCTCCAGTTACAAAAGCAGCCGGGACTTATGAACTGATATCAGCGAAATTAATTCGAACCACCCGACGAAGCAGCCGCGACCGTGGGTCGCGTGCGAGGCAGTTCCGGCAGTTGCTGTTCGAGGTGCCCCTTGGATTTCGACCAGACGAGCAGGCCTTCGATCATCATCCAGACCTGGAGTGCGATCACAATCAAGCCGAACAGGAACAGATGCCAATCATCGGCACTATAGGCCCAGCCCGATTTACTGTTGAACATGTTCCAGAGCATGGCCCAGGCGGGCATGATGAGCATGACGATCATCGGAACGAGAGCAAAAATAATGGGTTTATTTCGACGACGGAGGTAGAAGACGATGACCATAAAGGCGAGTCCGGCCAGCAGCTGGTTGGTGGCACCGAAGAGAGGCCAGAGAATCAGGCCTCCACTCCCGGGACCGGAGGTAGCATCTCTCGGCAACATCGCAACCATACCGCCCAGGAAGACGGCCAGTCCGGTGGCCGCATATTTGTTGGTGAGGGGTTTGATGTGAATGGTAGCCGCCAGTTCCTGGATGACGTAACGCTGCAGACGCGTCGCGGTATCCAGCGTGGTAGCAGCGAAACTGGCGACGAGCACGGCGATGATGCTGATGCCCAGCTTCATGGGAATTCCAATCGCACCCAGAAAATTCGCACCGCCCTGAATGAACGCGCCGATTTTCTCTTTCAAGCCAAACGTGCCCCAGCCTTTGCTGGCGTTATAACGGGTCTCCCAGGCAGCAACTCCGGTGAGCTGGGTGCCCGAAGCGGCATCAATGGTGGGTTCATACTGGTAGGCGGCGCCTGTGCCGACACGGGAGAAATCTCCCATACCCACGCCTGCACAACAGGCGAGAATCACGATGACCGCCAGGCCCCCTTCGAGGAGCATGGCACCGTAGCCGACGTACTGGGCGTCGAGCTCGGATTCAACCTGCTTGCTGCTGGTGCCACTGCTGACGAGACAGTGGAAGCCACTACAGGCGCCGCAGGCAATCGTGATAAACAGGAAAGGCCAGATAGGGGGTGCGTCCGCGGGGATGTTCTTAGCAATCGCGGGGGCACTGCCAACCAGATCTGCCTGGCCCGTCGCGCCGGCAACGATGGCACCAATCAGCAGCAGCCCCAATGCGAGGACCAGCTGGTGACTGTTAATAAAGTCACGGGGTTGCAGAAGCAGCCAGACCGGAAGTATCGAGGCGATGGCACAGTAAGCCAGCAGCACGAAGGTCCAGAGAATGACGACATTCGGGAATGGCCCGGTGAGTTTAAGGTCAGGAAATATGGCCGAGAGATCCACGGGCCAGTAATAGGCGCCCAGATAAACGGAAGCATAGACGATGACCAACGCGACCAGCGAAGGAACGAGCAGACTTGCGTTCTGTTTATAGACCATCAGGCCGATGACAATGGCGATGGGCATGGTGATCCAGACGGGGATCACCGTTTCCGGATAGAGAGAAAAAATGATGGCGATGACCAGTCCGAAAATCGCAAGAACGACTGTCAAAGCCAGCAGCAGAATCAGCAGAAACAGGATGCGGGTGCGTGGTGCGATCAGCCTGCCGGCAACTTCGCCGACGGTTTGTCCGCGGTTGCGCAACGAGACGATCAGCGCGCCGAAATCGTGGACGGCACCGATGAAAATCGAACCCACCAGAACCCAGACGAGCGCGGGCAGCCAGCCCCAGAAGACAGCAATGGCAGGGCCGACGATGGGGCCGGTTCCGGCGATGCTGGTGAAGTGGTGGCCGAAGATGACTTCCTTTTTGGTAGGCACAAAATCGACATCATCCCGCAGTTGTTTACTGGGAACTTCCGCGTCGCCATCGACGTTAAAGATTTTCTGGGACAGCCACTTCCCATAAGTGTGGTAGGCAATGATGTAACCTACAAAAGCTCCCGCGGCAATCAACAGTGTGGCCATTCGTGTTTTACTCCAGCAATTCTCAAAAAATCAGCTGTACTGATAGACGGTTTCAGAGGTCCGAACCGGCTTGAAGTCGATCCGGATGCGAATTTCATGTCCGATTTTGCACTGAAGGAGGACTCCCTGGCAGCAGGAAATCGTAAATCAGAGCGCTTACTACAGATTATCCACCTGGATGAGGAATCGCAAATCAGTCCGACATGCTGGCAGCCCGACCATACCGAAAAATACACATTCATACACTACCCTGCGCACACAGTGTCGGCATATTCGGCACAACCGGCAATTTCGCTGAATTCGGCAAAGCGGCACCCATGTTTCGCCAACAGCGTTATTTATCCCATCTTAGCAGGAATTATCTGTGAGAAAGCGTCGATGTATTTAGTACCCACGAGGAACTCATTAAATGATGCAGGGATGTGGGTCATTGCCGGTAAGAGAGTCATGCCTGAAAACGCATCCGGTCACTGGTCAGCCTGAGGCATCGGAGCTGTCCGGGATCGAATTCTTGAATCCGGTCTGATTTGTTTTACTTACATACGACTAGACAACAGGTGACAAACTTTAATTCAAATCAATAAGAGGTTTGTCGCCTCTTCAGATATCACCTCATTGGCCCAGAACTAAGATCTACGGAAGGAGTATTCACGATGCTTGTATTGTCGAGACAACGCGACGAGAGCATCATCATCGGTGACAATATTGTCATTACTATTGTCGATATCCGGGGTGATAAAGTACGGTTAGGAATTCAGGCACCAACAGAAATTCCAGTACACCGTCAAGAAGTATACGATGCGATTCAGCGGGAAAACGCGATGAAAGAATCGGAAGCACATCGTCCTTCGGCGAAGTCGCCATCAAAAAATGCCAGCGAATGATTTTGCCTGAGAGTCATTCCGCTGTTGGGGATAGCAGCGAATGGCTGGACTGTATCGAGTTTCACTAAAGTGTCTGCAGGTCACTGGGACCGTGTATTACCGTACGAGACGCAATGGTCAAAAGCGAAGCAATCCAAGAGTACAATTAAAGAGTAATTGAATGAGTCGCGAAGGGAGGTCGATCACGATGTCGGCCTCCCTTTGTTTTATTGCGCGGAGAGAGATATCACTTTCACAGTTTGAGTGAAACGGTCCAGTGACGATCGGACGTGATCTGCACGGCTGCTTCAGGCCAGTCGCAATGCTGCAGCAACGTTTTCACTTCATCCAGAGTCAAAGCAGCGTGCAGGGATGCCTGAAACATCTGTCGCTGATGGGAATTTGCATCAGCCGCATACAGTGTGACCAGTCGATCCAGTTCGGCATGCGAATCGGGCCGCAGCAGATCGCGCAGAAAGAGAAAGCCTCCCGGCTTGATGACGCGTTTGATTTCAGTAAACACAAACTGTGGTTCGGGAATGTGATGGATCAGGCTGTTAGAGATCACGCCATCAAAGCTCTGATTTTCACAGGGGAGCTGTTTGGCATCCGCGTGTTCGAGGAGAATTGTTTCACTCAAGCCGGCGCGCTGTATATTCAGCTGCGCCACCTTGAGCATTTCCGCGGCGAGATCGGTGGCAATGATCTGCAGCGGTGAAATGCGCTGACAGATTTCAATGGGAATGAGTGCGGTTCCGGTTCCCAGATCGAGCAATCGGATCGGCTGAGTGTTACCTGCGCTCGCCTGTTGCTGCTGGCAGGCAGTGAGCAGGGGAAGCAGGGACTCAGCGAACTGTCGATTGACTTCGCTGTGATCCATGGCGTCATAGTCGATGGCTTCTGCGCGGGTGTCCATGACTTCGGGTTCGAGCTGTCGGGGAATCATTGTCCATTCCTGCAGACCAACTGAGAGATTTCAGCAAGTATCAAAAAAAAGAGCCCTCACTCAATCAGGGAGGGCTCTTTTCAATTTTTCAGTCTGAACGAGGACGGGCGAAGATTACTCCCCTTCGGAAGAATTGCTGTCACCGTCCACAGAGCCGACCGCTGCCAGCTCTTCTGTTTCTGCTTCGTAGGAACCATCGAATTCGAGCTGTTTGGTATCGCCGGTTTCGACGACTTTGACGAGCACTTTATTCTTCCCTTCAAAGGCACCACGCAGCAGTTCTTCTGCCAATGGGTCTTCGATGTAGCGTTCGACAGAGCGACGCAGCGGACGTGCACCGTAGTCGAGTTCGCCACCTTCGGAACCTTTGTCGATGATGAATTCGCGAGTTTCGTCGGTCAGTTCGAGGATGACTCCCTGTTCTTTCAGACGGCTGCGGACTTTGCCCAGTTCGATATCCACGATCTGCTTGAGTTCTTCGCGGGTCAGTTTACGGAACACAACGACTTCATCGAGACGTCCCAGAAACTCAGGCTTGAACTCTTTCTGCAGGTCGTGCATCAGATTTCGCTTCATGGCATCGTAGCTGGTGTCATCGTCGGCTTTGCGGAACCCGAAGGCATCCCCGTGAGCCATTCCCTGAGCACCGGCGTTGGTGGTCATGATGAGCACAACGTTCTTGAAGTCGACCTTGCGACCGAAGCTGTCGGTCAGGTGGCCTTCTTCCATAATCTGCAGCAGCATGTTGAAGACATCGGGGTGTGCTTTTTCGATTTCGTCGAGCAGCACGACTGCGTAAGGACGACGACGAATCTTCTCGGTCAGCTGACCGCCTTCTTCGAAGCCGACGTAGCCTGGAGGGGCACCAATCAGACGACTGACGTTGTGCTTCTCCATGTATTCACTCATGTCGATCTGAATCAGAGCGGACTCATCGCCGAACATGAACTCGGCGAGTGTTTTGGCCAGCAGGGTTTTCCCGACACCGGTGGGACCGGAGAACAGGAAGGCCCCCATCGGACGCTTGGGATCTTTCAATCCACTGCGGCTGCGACGGACGGCTTTGGAGACCTGCTTGATGGCTTCGTCCTGGCTGATGACCCGCTGGTGCAGTTCATCTTCCATATTCAGCAGACGGACGGTGTCTTCGCTGGAAAGCCGGGTCAGAGGCACGCCGGTAATTTTCGCGACGACTTCTGCTACCACTTCCGCATCGACGACGCCATCGACTTCTTTGGATTTTTCACGCCATTCCTGAGTCAGCGACTCTTTGCGTTTCTTCAGTTTATCAGCCTGATCCCGCAGGTTGGCAGCTAGTTCAAAGTCCTGGTTGGCAACCGCTTCTTCTTTGGACTGGTTCAGACGTTCTGATTCTTCTTCCAGCTCTTTGAGATCGGGAGGTCGTACCATGGATTTCAGACGGATGCGGGCACCCGCTTCGTCGATGACATCGATGGCTTTGTCTGGCAGACAACGGCCGGTGATGTACCGGGAAGAGAGTTCGACTGCTTTTTCCAGAGCATCATCGGTGATCTGTACCTTGTGGTGCTCTTCATAACGTTCGCGGAGGCCACGCAGAATTTCGACCGTCTGTGAGTCGGTCGGCGGTTCTACCATGACGTTCTGGAAACGTCGTTCCAGGGCGCTATCTTTTTCAATGTACTTACGATATTCGTCGAGAGTCGTTGCACCGATACACTGCAGTTCGCCACGACTCAAAGCTGGCTTTAAGACGTTGGAGGCATCGATGGCACCTTCTGCACCGCCGGCCCCGACAAGGGTGTGTAATTCGTCGATGAACAGAATCGTGTTTTTGGCACGACGGACTTCGTTCATGACAGCTTTAATGCGTTCTTCGAACTGGCCACGGTATTTCGTGCCTGCGACCATCATCGCCAGGTCCAGAACTACGATGCGACGATCGCGGAGCAGATCGGGAACTTCGCCGTTGACGACCATCTGGGCAAAGCCTTCGACGATCGCGGTTTTACCAACGCCGGCTTCCCCTAAGAGAACCGGGTTGTTTTTCTGACGACGGCAGAGAATCTGAATGACGCGTTCGATTTCTTTGGATCGGCCGATAACCGGATCCAGTTTTTTCTGCTTGGCAAGTTCGGTCAGATCGCGACCGAAGCTGTCCAGTGCGGGTGTTTTGCTTTTGCCGGCTTTCTGGCTGCCTGTTCCGGGAGTCCGTTCGCCTGCTTCGCCACCTTCCAGGCCATGACCCAGCAGATTGAGAACTTCTTCGCGGACTTCTTCGAGTTTCAGACCCAGATTCATCAGAACCTGAGCGGCGACGCCATCCTGCTCACGGAGCAGACCCAGCAGCAGATGCTCTGTTCCCACATAGTTGTGGTTCAGATTGCGTGCCTCTTCCATGGCGTATTCGATGACTTTTTTCGCACGCGGCGTTTGAGGCAGCTTGCCCATCGTGACCATGTCCGGTCCGGACTGCACAATCTTTTCGACTTCCAGACGGATTTTTCGCAGATCCACGTCCAGATTTTTCAGCACATTGGCTGCGACACCTGAACCCTCTTTGACTAATCCCAGAAGGATATGTTCGGTCCCGATATATTCGTGATTGAACCGCTGGGCCTCCTGATTGGCCAGCTGCATCACTTTTCGAGCTCGATCTGTAAACCGCTCGTACATAACTTGTTTCTCCTCTGGCCCGTACATCCCGGGCTCTTATGGATGAACACTGTGAATCCGAGCTGAAACCAGCGGCTTCAATTCGAGATTCACTTCTCCCAACCTGTTTATGAAATTTGAATTGTCTTGTATTGTCTGCTAAAGATTAAAAACGTCACAAATGCATGTGTACATTCACTTACGGCGTTTTCATTAAATCATTGGTTACTTTGTAATTGAAAGGTTCCTAGGAATAATACGTTACTCACCAAAAAACGTCGAGGAATTTCCCAAAACTACTGAAAGAACAACTGAGGAAGTTGCTGAAATATCACAACTTACTGAAATATTATACCCATTTTACCAATCAGGATTTCACTGGTCTGCTCGAAACCGGGACAGGGAGTCTGATTCATAGTGGAAAACCGCGAAAATGACCAGCCTGCCAAAGCTTTAAAATCGATACAATCCACAAGCCCAGCATTTTCAATTCTAGTCCCCAACCCCTAATGTAGCAAGATAAGCCTTTGATCGGTTACTCTATTTAAATTAAGACTGGCGTGTCTCCAGTCGAAACCGTTCCCCTTCTCCCGACAGTTACCAGTCCAGAAGTACTACAATTCCCATGCATTATTCACTGACAGCCGGAGCACAACGGGCTTTGATTCAGGCAGAACGGATTGCCAGCGGTTCAACCGAAATGGAACCGACACTCGCTCCCCTGCTGGCAGCGCTGGCTCTGGAAGAATCGCGGGCGGCTGAAATCATGCTCGCTCATCAGATTGATCTGACACTGATACTGGAGGAATTCCAGATACAGTTGCCCGGAGATGCCGTTGCATTCTCAATCGATTCACCAGAGCAACCACTGGAAATGTCCCAGGCGCTGCAACAATACCCGGCTTTCAGAGAAGTGCTGAACCACGCAATGCAGCAGGCAAGTCGCTCGGACGTCCCTGCGGAAATCGGAAGTGAGCATCTGTTGTGGGGATTGCTGGCGACATCGGCAGAAGAATCTGCGTGGCTCCAGAGAGCAGGAGGTCTTTCCGCAGAGAAGCTCGACGACTCGATCAATGTTCTGTTTCGACAGACAGCAGAACCCATCGATGTTGATTTTGCACTGCGGAAAGCGAGCGCCACTGCCGGAGACCAGACAAATACATTGCGAACCATCGATGCCGCCGCCAATCGCCTGCGTGAAGGTTTGCGGGTCATCGAAGACTTTCTCCGCTTTTCGCTGGATGATGCCCATTTAATGAGCCTGCTGAAAACCACCCGGCATCAGTTGGCAGATGCTCTCAGGTTTATCGGCACCGACGCTCTGATTTCCAGCCGCGACACCATTAACGATGTCGGTACGTCGGTCAGCACGACCAGCGAATTCGACCGTTCTTCGCTGGAACATCTGCTGCAGGCGAATCTGAAACGGGTTCAGGAAGCAGCGCGGACACTGGAAGAATTCAGCAAGCTGATTTCGCCAGACGCGGCAGCGATCTTCAAGCAGATGCGTTATGCCAGTTATACGCTGGAGAAAACCATCTTAACCTGTATTTCCAGTCAACGCAGGCTGCAGGACAGCCGACTGTATCTGCTGGTTTCGGAAAACCTGTGTCATCATGGTGCGGGACCGGCGATACGGGAATCTCTGGCAGCAGGTGTGGACCTGGTTCAGATACGCGAGAAATCCATGACGGACCGCCAGTTACTGGAACATGGAAAACGCGTGCGGGAATGGACTCGAAAAGCGGGTGCGATGCTGATCATGAATGATCGCCCGGACCTGGCAATCGCCATTGATGCAGACGGTGTGCACGTCGGTCAGGAGGAACTGCCTGTACGGGAAGTGCGACAGATCGTGGGTCCCCGGCGACTGATCGGAGTCTCTACCCATAATATGGAACAGGCCCGCCGGGCGGTGCTGGACGGAGCAGACTATATTGGAGTCGGCCCCACATTTCCGACTTTGACCAAGAATTTCGCGAGCCATGAATACGCTGGGCTGGATTTCGTCAAACAGGTTGCCGCCGAAATCACCCTGCCCTGGTTTGCCATCGGAGGCATTCAGGCCGATAATCTGCAGCAGGTGCTGAAGGCAGGCGCCACGCGAGTCGCCCTCAGCAGTGTTATCTGCAGCCATGAGCAGCCGGGACAGATCACCCGGGAATTACTGGAACAGTTCTCTAGCTGATCCTGCTGGATCAAAAGAAAATCTGAAACGCTCTATGTCAGTTAATACTCTTCAACCTGTTTCTCTGGGCTCTTATCAACTGGAGTCCCCCCTGTATCAGGCCGCGTTAAGCGGCTACAGCGATTATCCCATGCGCGTGATCGCCGCCCGGCTTGGCGCTGCTTATACGCTGTGTGAAGTAATGATTGACCGCATGATCGTTCAATCCCGAGAAGGAAAACAGCATCCGATGATGTACTGTCATCCGGATGAGTTTCCCGTGGGCGGGCAGTTGATGGGTTCCGAGCCGGAAGAATTCGGACCGGCTGCCCTTAGAATGGTCGAAGCGGGTTTCCACGTGATCGATATCAACTTCGGTTGCCCGGTTAAAAAAGTGATGAGTCGCTGTCGGGGCGGATATCATTTAAGTCAGCCGGAAGTGGCGCTGGATATCGTCTCTCGGGTGCGGGATACCGTGCCTGCAGAAATTCCGGTCACTTTGAAAATGCGACGAGGCATTGATGACACCATTGATTCGGAAGACAATTTCTTCAAGATCTTTGACGGCGCATATGCACGGGGTCTGGCCGCGATCACCGTGCATGGGCGAACGGTACATCAGAAGTATGTCGGCCCCAGTAACTGGGAGTTTCTGAAACGGGTCAAACAACACGCGGGCGAGAAAACCGTGATTGGAAGTGGAGACCTGTTTTCGCCGCAGTCCTGTCTGGATATGTTACGGGTAACTGGTGTGGACGGTGTCTCCATTGCGCGGGGTGCGATTGGCAATCCCTGGATCTTTCAACAGACGGCAGACCTGCTGCAGGGAAAATCGATCACCCCGCCTGATGTCAGGGAACAGCGTGATGTCATCGCCGCACATTTTGGACTGGCGCGCGAGTTTTACGGTGACAAAAAAGTCTGCAACACGATGCGGAAGTTCGGCATTTTCTATTCGGAACTCCACCCGCAACATGCTGAGGTCAAGAAAGCATTTATCGCTGTCAAAACGGCTGCAGACTGGTTAACGGTACTGGACCTGTGGTATGCGGAAAATTCCCCAGGACGATTTCCGCCAGTCGAAAAACCGAATCCACTCTCTCTGGAAACCCCGACTGCCTGACCAGACTGCATGCCATTCCTCAGGTCTATTAGAACGATTCCAGCGATTATTCCGCTTGTCTGAGCACACCATGGAATCGATCTGCTGAACCTTCGAGAACAGAGGGATTTCACTCATAATTTTTTTGACTGCGGCTTTTCCTAACCTAGAGTTAGGGAAAGTATGTTTCAAAAAATCAACCAGCCGGTATTCGCGTTTCACGGCTGGATCGTGATCCTGACAGGCCCCTTGTCTCATGTCACATGAGTTAACCACAAATACAATCTGGGTACTGACCTGTACCAGTCTGGTCTTTCTGATGCAGGCTGGTTTCTGTTGCCTGGAATCCGGTCTGTCGCGATCCAAAAACAGTATCAATGTTGCCACGAAGAACATTGTCGATTTCTTTATCGGCGTTTTTATCTTCTGGCTGTTTGGCTTCGGACTGATGTTTGGTCAGTCCTACGGCGGCTGGATTGGCACTACTCAGTTCTCTTTTGAAGACAGCAGCAATGCTCACTGGCCCACCGTTGTGTTTCTGTTTCAGCTGGTATTCTGCAGTACGGCGATGACGATTTCTTCGGGAGCCGTGGCGGAACGAATGCGTTTTCGTGCCTACCTGCTGCTGGCAGTGGGAATCGGAGCATTCGCATATCCCCTGTTTGGTCACTGGGCGTGGGCCCATGATTCGGCAGGAAATCCTGCGGGCTGGCTGGGCAAACTCGGGTTTCTCGACTTTGCCGGCTCCAGTGTGGTGCACTCCGTCGGTGCCTGGGCTGCCTTGGCCGCGGTTCTGATTCTGGGTCCAAGAACGGGCCGATTCACGGGAGACTCAAACGAACAGCGGTTCTCGTCCAGCAACCTGCCGATGGCGGCTTTGGGATTTTTAATTCTCTGGTTTGGCTGGTTCGGATTTAACGGCGGCAGCACACTTGCTTTAAACGGGCAAGTACCCTCGATTATCTTAAATACAATCCTCGCCGGCATCTCAGGAGGGATCTGTGCTTTACTCTGGGAATTAATCGCCTCAAAACAGATCCGTGTGGAAAAAGTGTTTAATGGCTCCCTGGCGGGACTCGTTGCCATTACTGCTTCGTGCAATGCTGTCAACTATCCCAGTGCCATTTGCATCGGCTTTATCGCTGGTGTTGTGATGCTGGCCTCGCTCTCGCTGCTGGAAAATCGATTTAAAATCGATGATGTGGTGGGGGCGATTCCCGTGCATGGTTTTGCCGGTGTCTGGGGAACGCTGGCCGTCGCATTATTTGCTGATACCAGTTTGTTTCAGACGGGCGTTTCACGCACTTCTCAACTGGGAATCCAGGCACTGGGAGTGGGTGTCTGTTTTGTCTGGAGTTTCGGCAGCATCTGGCTGTTCATGATGCTGGTTAAGTGTTTCATGCCACTCCGTGTTACGGCGTCGGATGAAAAAATCGGATTGAATGTTGCCGAACATGGGGCTTCAACCGAATTGCACAGCCTGCTGGAAACCATGATTGCCCATGAAAAGGGAGACAACCAGTCGCGGGCGGATGTCGACAATTTTACCGAAGCAGGAATCGTCGGCTATCAATACAACCGGGTGTTGGACGCACAGGAAATTCTATTGTCCGATGTCAAAGACCGTGAAGTTCGATACCGGTCCATCATGGATAATGTCATGGATGCGATTATCACCATCGATCTGGAGGGGAAGATCGAAGAATTCAATCGGGGAGCCGAATATCTGTTTGGCTACTATAACCACGAAGCGATCGGCAAAAGCATCGATCTTCTGATCCCTCCCCTGCATCAGAAAATTCAACACGAGTACTCGAGCGGTGAATTGAATCCTCAACTGGTGCGCGCCATTGGATCGCGCCAGGAAATTGTGGCGCAGCGCAGCGATGGATCGACTTTTCCCGCGGAACTGGCCGTCAGTTCTGTTCTCCTGGCGGACCGCGAAATTTTTACCGGCATTATTCAGGATATCAGTGAGCGCAAAGATTACGAACGATCTCTAAACGAGGCACGCAAACGGGCCGAAGCTGCCAGTGAAGCCAAGAGTGAATTCCTGGCTAATATGAGTCACGAAATCCGCACTCCCATGACGGCAATTCTGGGTTTCACTGATATTCTGCTGAGGAATCTGAATAATCCGGACGATATTGAATCCGCAAATATCGTCAAACGCAACGGCGAATATCTGATCGGCGTGATTAACGATATCCTGGATCTGTCTAAAATCGAAGCCCGAAAAGTTGAACTGGAACAGGTACGCGTCAATACAATTGAAGTGATCCGCGACATCGTCGCTTTAATGCAGATTAAAGCTGATCTGAAAGGACTCGAATTAGTTGTCTCTTTTGAAAATCCGATCCCCGAATCAATCGTGACGGACCCGACCCGACTGAGACAGATACTGATTAATCTACTGGGAAATGCGATTAAATTTACCGAAACCGGATACGTGGAGCTGCGAACCAGAATCATCAACCGGGAAGACAGTTTTGCCCAGTTACAGTTTGATGTGATCGATACCGGCATCGGGATTTCTAAAACGGCACTCGCGCAGATTTATCAGCCATTCACACAGGCCGATAACTCAACGACCCGAAAATATGGCGGGACGGGGCTCGGACTGGCCATTTCCAAACGTCTCGTGGAAATGCTGGGAGGACAAATTCAAGTTTCCAGTTCGACAGGCTCGGGAAGTACTTTCACGATCTCGGTCAATACGGGATCGCTCCAGGGAGTGCAACTGCTGAACCTGGATCAAGCCTCCATTAAGAGTGCTGTGACGGGATCCAGTCAGGAAATTTCGGAGAGTGTCTGTAAAACGATTGCAGCCAGCCGCGTGCTGGTCGTCGAAGACGGTCTGGATAATCAGCGACTGATTTCGTTTCTGCTGAAAAAAGAAGGCATGGAGGTAGACCTGGCAGACAATGGTCAGCTGGGTTACGAAAAGATCATGGCTGCTCTGCAGTCGGGAGAGCCTTACGATTTTGTGCTGATGGACATGCAGATGCCCGTCATGGATGGCTATACTGCCACCAGCAAGCTGAGAGAAGAGGGTTACACCGGACCTATCATCGCTTTGACGGCTCACGCGATGAAAAATGATATGGATAAATGTCTGAAAGCCGGCTGCGATGCTTATGCGACCAAGCCGGTCGATAAGCGGAAGCTGCTGGAAACAATCGCGCGCCTCGCACCGCCGACAGGCACTACCGAGCCGACATCACTCGTGGCAAATTCTGACAGTTAAACTCACTTCAGGACCAGAACTGCCGATCCAGGGTGCGATAATTGATGGCTTCGCTGATATGGGCCGCGGTAATCTGATCGGAGTGATCCAGGTCGGCGATTGTCCGGCTGATTCGAAGTATTTTGTCATGTGCGCGGGCAGACAGTCCCATTTCTTCCATCGCCGATTTCAGCAGTCCTTCCGCGTCTGCTGCCAGCTGACTGTGTTTTCGTAACTGGCGCGGCGTCATCCGGCCATTGTGGGAAGTAGATTCATTTGCGAACCGCCGTGCCTGAATCTCGCGGGCATCCAGCACCTGTTCGCGCATGGTCGCACTGTTGGTTCCCGCTGTCTGGTTGGAAAGTTCCCGAAAAGGCACGGGAGGCACCTCAATATGAATATCAATCCGATCCAGCAGGGGTCCGCTGATCTTGGAAAGATAGCGTTCAATCTGCATCGGATTACAGGAGCACTTTCTTCGCGGATCAGACAGATAACCGCAGGGACAGGGATTCATCGCAGAAATCAACATCACGTTCGCCGGGAATGTCACACTGCCAATCGCCCGGGAGATTGTCACTTCTCCTCCCTCTAACGGCTGTCGTAAGACTTCCAGGGTCCGCCGATTGAACTCGGGCAACTCATCCAGAAACAACAGTATATTGTAGGCACTTACAGAGTATGTTATGATCCCACAAAAGGAGATTGAAGAATGGCCCTCGTATACAGCTATATTAGATTTTCAACGAAAATGCAAATGGATGGAGACAGTCTGCGCAGACAATACCAAGGGGCTGCAAACTTCATCGACAGGGGCAAACATACGCTTGCAGATCTCACATTGAGAGACATGGGTGTCAGCGCTTTCAGAGGCAAAAATAAACACAAGGGCTCACTGTCTGTTTTTCTTAAAGCAGTCAAAGAAGGCAAAGTCCCGAAGGGTTCAATTCTACTTGTTGAAAATCTCGACAGACTTTCCCGAGAGGGCATAAACGAAGCATACCGGTTATTTTCAGACATCCTCAGCGCAGGCATAAAAATCGTAACTCTGATGCCGATTGAGAGAGTCTATGATAAAGACAGCCTCACAAACATTGCGACCGTTTTAGAACCGCTGATTACATTTCACCTTGCTCATGAAGAGAGCTTGAAAAAACGAGAACGACTAAAAAGCCATTGGGATGAACGACGAAACCAGATCAACAACAAACCCCTTTCAAAACGTCGTCCTAGCTGGATTGATTGGGATGACGAAAAAGGCTTTGTTCTCAATAAAGATAAAGCCAAAGCAATTCAGTATATCTTTCAACGTTGCATTGATGGCATCGGTCAAAAACAGATTCTCACTGAGGTTGCTGATAAATTCGATCCGATGGGAACAAGTGGGGCATGGACAGGATCATTTGTCAGTAAGGTTCTTACTGATCCAACAACTTTCGGGCAACTCCAATTGCATGAGGTTACATAGGATGGCGATAGAGTCCCCACAGGGAATCCAATTGACAACTATTACCCTGCTGCGATTGATGAAGGAACTTATCAAAGAGCAAGGCTTGCATCAAAACGCCGTTTCAATTTCAAGCCAGGCAGGCAGACAGAATTTGTGAATTTGCTTTCTGGATTAGTTTTCAATGCACGGGATAAATCTGTGATGCACATTCAAACTTCGAGAGCTTACAAGAGCAAGACTGGAAAGAAAAAAGAAATTCCACACACACAAAGACGGCTTGTCAGCTATGCTTCGCTCAGAAAGATGCAAGATGCTTGCAAGAAAAGTTTCTTGGTTGACCATGTTGAACGATATGCACTGACCACATTACAAAGCGTGAAAGTATCTGATCTGAAACCAGATAACAAAACAGTCGAAATTGAGAAAGCAAAAGCAGAACTTGAGACTATTGAAGCCAGACTTGACGAATTAGCCCAGGCATTGACTGATGTAAGCAATCCATTACCGCAAATTATTGAGGCAATGAATGAGTTGCAGAAAAAACAGAAGAAACTCAAAGAAGCTCTGCATGAAAATATCTATACCGAGCCAGTTTCTGACCTGCTGACTCAGGTCGGCAAAAATTCAATCTTTGCCGATGATAATGACAAGAGAAAAAAACTCAGAGGAATCATCCATCAGCTTGTTGAGAGAGTTGATTTGCTGTTATGGGAAATCAACCCCAGGCGGGTAGGATGTTATATTCAGGTGACCCTGAAAAATGGCGGTATCCACACAGCCATATTGACAACCACAAATAACCTGCCCTATGTGACAGACATCAATATTGCAACTGCAAAGAAGACACCATTGAATAAACTGGTCAAGGATATTGAGAAGTGGCGGAAGAAGTTTGAATGAGATACAAAGACAACAAAGGAATGTTGTATCTCTCAATTATACTTACGGACCATCCCCTACCCACACAAACCTAAGTGTATCTTAGCCCTCTCCTGGTGTTTCCTAGTCTGACGAAAAGTCATCAGTCTTACTGAGGTTCCCCTGAGATTGATTTGGTACGGTATAGTTAATGGCACCAAGTCATACTATAGAGAGTTTGCCTTCACCTTGGTAACCCCATACCGACCAACTCTGCCATTAGTACGGTATCTCTATTAGTAGCTTGTCGCTCATATCTGTCATTTACATCAGATTGTCAGAATTCATCGGGCTGCGATACATCATCGAATCATGAGGGTTTGCAGATGACTGACAAGCAAGTCATGTATTCTGCCAGATACGACAGAAACCCAATTTCTTGCCTCTGACTTTTAAACCTTGTCGCACAATATAGCACTCTACAACCCCTAAAAAAAGGTGTTTTGAAAAATCTTGTAGCGATCAATGTCGGCATTCCTTTTGTTTTTGATTTGATGTATTTTCATCTCACGCCCCTGAAAAAACAATCAATGAAAAAGTAATATAACAATGAGACAATCAGACAGGAAAATGCTAGGCGTAATTGGCTGGGAATATAAGCATGATGGATGGTCGCAGATGACAACTGACCCTTGTTTCTCTGATCCAGATGCCACACTCAATCAACTCAAGAGCGCCATTGAAGGTGCTGGGATGCATGAGGGCTATGAGAATGATCATGGTTTTGCGCTCTATCAATATCAGGCCATCAAATACAGGCCCAGACTGGTCAGAGCAGTGAGAGTGATGATCAAGGCGTATGTCTTCGAGGATGGGGTATGGCATGAGAAAGATTACTACCCCCTGAGGAATGCTGATGAAATCACAGATGTCAGTTTCTATCAGCAAGATAAAAAAGAAACTGCAAAGCAACTTTCATAATGGACCTATAAAAGTGACAACAAAGAAAGAAATCTAACAAGAACTAGACCAGATCATCAGCAAGCTCTCTATAGCTGATCAGATGAGACACAGAGAGCTTGTAAGCCAACTTGTGAGTTACACGATGCCAAGCTGATTATGACGCTGGCCACTTACAAGGCTATGCTGAGGGCTTGCAGGATGTCGAAGAGATAGGTCATGTGATGGCCAGTAATCTATTGGCTGTAATCATTGATTGATTGCTTTGTTGTTGTTTGCCCATCACCTTTCAGGTGATGGGCTTTTCTTTTAAATCTACTAATCAACTGCTTTTCGGGCAGTACAATGAGCAAAGCTGATAACCTGAATTTGAAATCACTGTAGACTGCTACAGTGATTGAAGATTGCTATTGTGCTGAGCATTTAATCGGCATTTTTTTAGTTTTTGATTGAGGGTAAAATGCTCATCTCAGCGATGGACTGAGAAAACAACAACAAAACAAAAGGAGTGATGAAATGACGGTACAAGAATTAAGCCCTGAGCAAGAGAATGCATTGGCAATGGACTTAGCTGATGCAACTGAGGCAGTCGAAAAATTGAGAGAAAAATTGCCTGAGAATTTTCAAAATGAATTTGATGCGGTTGTCTCACATCTGGTCAGAGCCAGTAATGAGATAGTTTTATATGACGGGCAATGTGAGGGATGGATTGCAGGATATAACGCCCGATCATAATCACAGATCATCGATACCCCGCCTATGAAATGGGCGGGGTTTTTCAAACAACAACACAAAAAGGAATTATAATTATGAATCGACCACAGAGAGTACAGGACTATATTGATTCGATTAGCGGGATAGAGGATTTGGCTAATCGAATAGCATTCAGCAGCACGGGAGTAAATGTCGTCACACAAGAGGTGAATACACTCCTGAAAAATCAACATCCGAAGACGCCATCCGATCTGGAGCAGTACATCAGTGAGATGCTTGATGCGCCTGACGCTAATGACTGGTTCTCCGGCTACCTGCCAAGTTCACATTTAATAATTATTGAGGAATGGATCGAGTCAATGCCGGAATTTACGACGGAGGAGTACCCTGGCTGCAATGGCTCGGAAATTGTCGTCAGATCCAGAGAGACTGGCGAAATAGTCTACCTGCTGACGTACTGGGATTGTGATACCACAATTCATGATGAGGGTGAAATGGATTGGGAGGAAAGAATAGCTGAGTATGAGGATCAACAATAACAAAAAGGAGTGAAGAAATGAAAACCCCAAGATTCAAAGAGACAATAGAAGATGCCATCAGAAGGATTATTTTCAATCAATCAAACTGGTCGGCGACAACAAAACTCAGAGAGTATAAGCAGCCTCATTGTGAGGGTGGTGATCGATATGACATCTATGATGAGGCTGGGAGAGAGGTAGAGGCTAAAATTGTCAGGATTGATGACAAGTGGTACAACGTTGATGAGGACTATACCTACACTGAAATTAACACTGATGATTACATAACGCCAAAAATACGCCAAGAAATAGAAGTTGAAAAACTGAAACAGCAGATTGACCACATCGTCAAGGATGTATCAATTGAGGATCAAGCAAAACTGAAGGACATCATGCACAAGCTAAGTGTAATCGATTACGAGCGTGGCTATGCTGATGGTCACACAGATGGCGGTGTCGATCATGGTTATGATAATGGCTATGATGATGGCAGAAAAGAAGGATATGCTGCTGGTCTATATCATGGCAAAATGGAAATAGAGGAAGAAGAAGAAGCAACAGCGTAGTAACTTTGATCATCGATACCCCGCCCATGAAATGGGCGGGGTTTATTCAAACAAACAACAAAACAAAAGGAAGAATGAAATGGAAACAAAACAAGAAATCAAAACGGTAGATGAGGTGATAGGTGAAATCATCTACCGTGAGTATGCTCCAGAGGATGGCGAGGAGCTAGAGATCGGGGGGCGATCAGTACGATGTCGAGTCGGTAAGATTATCTACTGGGAGGGTGACCCAGAGGATGGCAAGGAGCGAGTCAATGAGATCGGTACATTTTTTGAGATCGAGGACGATCCCGATGAGGATTACGACGAGATCCAATATGTAACCATCGTACATGCGGCATATCCAAACTGTGAGACGGATTGGCATCACTGCTATAACGATCGTGGAGAGATCGATTGCTCGATCGATGTGGATGAGGCCATCAGCTACATGGCAAAATATCTAGGCGATGACATAGAGACCATCGAGGACGTAAAAAAGAATTTCGTCAGCACAAAAATCGAGTCAGTAGAAGATACCATCAGGAGGATCATACTCCCTGAGATCGAGCCTGAGACAACAAACCACAGGGAGTATAGACAGCAACAGTATTGCGAGGATGGTGATTTGTATGATATCTATGATGAGTATGGCGAGGAGGTAGAGGCAAAAATCATCTATCATGAGCATGATGGTAATGAGGGAGCTTGTTATTGTGGTGATCCGAATGACGATCTAGGACACTGGTATAGTGTCGATGATGATGGATGCTGGGATGAGATCAATATCGATGATCTCTTAACGACAGATTGACCACATCGTCAAGGGAAGTAACTTTGATCATCGATACCCCGCCAACTTTGTTAGCGGGGTTTTTTCATGCGCAGTTAAAACTTCTTCCCCCGAGTGAAATTCCATCCCCAGACATAACTAATCCCATGCCCAAAACACAAACAGAAAATAAACCACCTGATAACAATGGCAACAACTGTTGCTGCTGCTTTCCTGATGATGACCCTGAAGAGTTGGGGGATCAGATTGCACATCTAACATTGAGAGAGGCAGTTGAGTTGATCAAGTATCTTGACCATTTCCTGCCCAGATAATCGTTGTAGCTTTGCATCTGTTCGCACCCCACTTCTGGGGGATCGATATTCAATTTAGCGTAACTGCCAAAATCATACATCACTATGATATACTCAGCATATCGATCTCGATGCATAGGGGCTTTTGTTTAGAAATCAATTATCCCCTCCACGAAGACTCTCGGAGATTATGATAGTTACTTCCGCCTCGTTGGCGATTTACTGCGGACGATGCACATTTTGCTGATAAGAACATATTATTGTACAATAGAAGCTTGACCTTGCCAGGAGTAACTGTGATGGGGCGCCGCAGAACCAAGCCACTCTATCTGATCGTCGAAGCGGAAATCCTTGCATCGGTAGGTGAGGATCGGAAGCTAGATCCTGAAGGTGATTCTGATAACAATCTGCTGGATGAGCTTCAGTGTCCACTATTTGATGAAGTTTTGATTGCCTTACGGAAATCGTTCTCGCTTACATTTCCAAGAAATCCATTTATCGATGGCCTGCTGGAAGCGTTGCTGGAAATACGTCGGATTTGTATTGAGGCACTAAGAACAATACCTGAAGTCCTTGAAGAACTGAATTTGAAGCCCGTTCCCCCACCCAGTGAAGTCGGCCCCAACACGAAGGCGTATGTATTTCAATACACACTGGCTCGTTTTGACGACCTGCAATTGAAGGTGAAGTACAATGGTAAGACACAAAAACTCGTAAATCTGATTGAGCAACGGCCTGCGGATGAAGTGATTCGGGCGCTTCGTGATACAGTCTCATACACTTTCGAAGAGATGTACAACGAAGAACAGCATGAGGAGGCGCTTCGCCAAATAAGAATGCGCATTGGGAAAGTCTTGCCTCCTCTCAACGAACTTTTGGTATCGATTGAGATCGAGCCTATAGCTGACACAACTCTGATTGAATCAGCAGACCGAGTCCATGATGACTATCAGGGGAACTGATATTTTACTTTCGCCTGGTCGGCGATTCGCCCAGTCTAGCCAGGAGCGGCACTAGCATCAAAAGTGTCTCACGATCAGCAGATTTCATCAGATCATCGAAAAGATCCTTAGCCCGTTTTTTCAATGTCGCCTCAGTATCAGGGGATTTCTCGGTGGGTAACAGATCGTGAACCGTTGTTCCAAGTGCATCGGCAAGTCGTTGAACGAGGTCTATTCCAGGCGAAGCGCCACCGACTTCCAGCCTACCCACATATGACGCCGTCAGACGAGCTTCCTGAGCGAGTTTTGCCTGCGTCAGGCCCCGACTTCGCCGCAATTCACGCAGACGTATACCGAATCGGTTCACGATTTCTGCATGCTGAATTTGAATTTTCTTTTTTCCCATGCGCACCTCCATTGTTCATTCGTCTGAACTTGGAGACGCAAAACACATCTAATAATAGTTGCTAATAACCATTATAGTTTGTATACTAGTAAACTCGTTGTGAGGCATTCCGTCTCTGTCTTGGCAATCGGCTTAAAAGCTTTTGCTACCGATCTTCTTCAAACCACAATGGAGATATGAAATGTCACAGAACTTCCTACTATGGCTTTCACCTCTAATTTTCGTTTCTCTTTTTGCAACAGAAGTTGATACTTGTTTCGCCGCTGAAATCGAGGCCGATGTGATTTCAGTCGATTCGGAAGCGGGAAAGATTACCGTCAACTACAAAGCGGCTTTGGGAAAGACGACAACAACACTAGACCTCAGTAAGAAAGCCACGGTCGAAGTCAACGGTCAAGCAGCCTCGCTTGACAAGCTGAAGCCTGGTCACAAGGTTGTTCTCGATTACAACGAGGATTTAGCGGTGATTACTGAGATTCGGGCTTCGGGTACTCCGAAAGTTCCCGAGTTCGTCGGCGTCCAAGAGATCAATGGTTTGTACGGGTCTCCCACGGCAGATGGGAAGCACATCGTCTACGAAGTCTATGGTGTCCCGAATTCTAACGGAGCAATCCTTTTCACATCGCAACGGAAAGATTCCGAGAGCTACTTTCAACAACATCAACGATTATTTCCTGGTCGCCACCCGGCCATTTCTGGTAATGGTTTGGAACTGATGTTTCTGGCAAAGTCTCACCCATCCGCATCGGAACCGACCCTTCATTCCACAAGTCGAGAGTCACTTGATCAGCCATTTCGGCGAGCGACCGAAGTGCGAGAACTGAAAACATTCAGAAACCCAAAGTCGCCATATCTCACGTCCGATGGGTTGACACTCTGCTTTCGCAGTACAGGAAATAACGCCCAACTCGTGGTCACAACTCGGGAAAATCGCAATTCTCCCTGGGGCTCACCACGTCCTCTTGTTGCAAAATCAGTGGAAACCAAATTACAGGGATTCCTAACATGGTCCTGGCTGTCAGAAGATGGACTGATATTGGTCTGTTCTGTTGAGGGAAATCCAAAGTATAAGAAGAATTTATTGGTTTTGAAACGAACTGATAATAAAACACCATTCGTTGATTATAAATTCATTGACACTGAAAATGTCCCGAATCAAGTGCGCTGCCCTCGCTATCTTCTTGGGACAAAAGAGTTATTCATCACCGGTCATCCAAAAGTGGAACCGATCTTTCAAATTGGTGTGATCAAGAACTTCACCTTGCCGTAACGGGATGCTGTGACAGAAAAAGTTGGCGACATCAATCGGCTTTTCTTCGAATTCTGTCATCAGTGGCCTTGTGCCTTGGTGAGTGAATTTTTCATCAGATGCTGAGGCTAACCAACCCTTGATTCCATTTCTGTCAAATCCAGGAGAAAATTTGATATGACACTCCGCCCCCCATTGATGTCCAAAGGACAAGCCAATGATATGTACTCCTACATGAGCATCGGGACCGGCCTGATGTGGCTGGCTGGTGGCGTTGCTGCTGGTCCAGCCGCAATTGCGCTGGGCCTGTGCGGCGCAGGTGCTATCGCCAACAATCATCGTGGGAATGGACAGAATGCTCGAAATCCCAAGATGTCTCTCACGCCCGAGCAGACTGCGCCTCCCCCTCCCTTGGATGATGGAGGTTTGCCATCCCCCGAAGCTGTGGCGTATGTCCGAGACATTGAAGACGATTTGAAAAAACAGTTTGGCATCAATGCCGTCTATTGCTACCGCCACATGGTCCGTGAGGGATACGATACTGGCAGTGCCTATCAAACTCTCTTCCAATTTCTGGGACCGCTGAAGCAACAGGGCTACTGGAGAAACGGCCAGATTCAATCTGGTGATATAACTCCGAAGGAACTTCTTGACCAGATCATGGGCCGTCGTGTGGCTTCGCCTGAGTTGCAAAAATATATCAACACTGAATGGTTTCGTGGCTTTTATAACGAAATCAAAAGAAACAATGAGGAAGAAGGCGTGGACCCTCTTGCCACCCAAGGAGCACTCACGCACTTATCGATGATGATTTATATTCTTGGCTTAGAGCCGATCTCCGACAAACCTGTCCACCGCATCAAGCATTGGGTTGATCGTGGGAATCATCCGCTTTATTTCGTTGCAGATTGGAATTGGTTCTGCGGAGGGCCGCTCCATCAGTTTCGGGAACGTTGGGAAGATGCCTTAGAAGCGACTAGAGTGCCCGGTCATCTGGCAGATGAAGCCGAGAGTCTGTTTGAGTATCGTGTTGAGATCCATCGGGGCGAAGCACCTCCTGGTCACCCCGGTGGAGTATTGTGGTCAAGTGTATTTTTTGGTCGTACTAAGAGTTTCCCCGCTAATGAAGAAGACATGCGAGGGAAGTAATGAGATGTTTATTTTTAGTATTGATTGCTGTGAATCCAGTTGGAGAACCGTAATGACTACAGAGTGGTATTTCAGTAACAATGGAGAGCAACTTGGACCAGTGCCAGCCGATCAGATGCAGGGTCTCGTTCTTTCAGGAGATATTTCTTCAACAACGCTCGTCTGGCGAGAGGGAATGACCCAGTGGGAACCAGCCGAAAAAGTTGATGGGCTGCTCAATGCCTCAAATCATAAGCGGCCTGTGCCACCGCCGTTGTCAAAAGTAACGCCGTCCAATTCAAGTGCAGGTATTAGTTCTCAACTGACTGAGCTACAGGACAAACTACTGGAAGGACAGATCGACAAAGAGACGTATGATATGCTCAAACGAGATTTGCTTTACGCCAGTAAACAATCCAAAACTGACAGCAACGATTCAGCGGTGCAGGAAATCTCCCAAACTAATAGTGAGTCTAAGGTGTCTCCCTGGGTGACTGGTAATATTTGTATGGTTGGCAAGGGCGGTTCCTCTGAATTGAAAATAGATGTTTATCTCGATGATGAACTAATCGGAACTGGTTCTGAAGTCGCAGGAATTCACATCGACTTTGAGACTTCAACTGGTCACCACACTCTCAAGCTAAACGAAACAAACAAAGATTCGGCACCTTTTTTCTTTCGCATCGATAAGAACTTTGTGCATCCATTACATTTCGATGCTTCGGGACATTACGAAATTCAAATTGAACCAGGATCTTTTTGGGGACAGTTCAAGGATCAACTATTCAAAATCAATGTAATCCGTAGTAAGTGAAGTATAACATGTCCGAACAACATCTAATCAAACTACAAAAAGCTTTGCTTGAAGGACGGATTGATCAGAAGACCTATAAAGAATTGCGTGAGGATCTACTGGATGAGACCGGTTCCACAGACGAAAACAACAATGTGGCGCATCTATTCGAAGAAGCTGATGTCTTCTTTGGTAATGCTCAGTATGACAAGACGCTGATACTTCTCGACAGAATAGTTGAACTTGAGCCTACATGTGCTGACGCATACTTTTCTCGGGGCTGGACCTACTTGTGCCTGGGAAACGAAAAGAAAGCCAGTGAGAACCTGAAGAAGTCACTACATCTCGTCCCGAAACATGTGCCTACATTGTGTCTTCAAGCCGAAAGGGCGACAACTCAAAATCGATTTGAAGAAGCAATCGTGCTGTTGAATCGTGCCATACAGAGCGAACCCCAAAATGCTCAGCCGATCTATTATCGAGCCCTGACATATGAATCGTGGGCCAGGGCGAGCGCCTCAGCAAATAAGCTTGCCAAGGCACTCGAAGACTTTCAGGTTGCACATAGATTGAATCCTGAGTGTGAGGTTCCAGAGTACAACAGTGATCATCCATCGAAAATCGATTGGGTCAGAATACGAGGGTTACCCGAAACAGAAATTCTTTCAGAAGAGCCGCTTGTCGTCAGAGCGGTTCCGTATGTTGAGAAATTTACTCAAACAGAGGAGGGAAGGACCATCAATTTTTACTGTGGCCAGTGCGGAATGCTTCAGCACCATCCTGCTACTGTTATTAGCCGCCAGCAGGAATGTGTGGAATGTGGAACTTTCAATTCAGTTCCCAGTGATGTAGCCCAAGGGGCTTGGAAGGCAGTCAAGACGACGGGTCTGCTCGTTGGCGGACTAGCTGCGATCGGTCTATGTGCTCTCGGCGGAATGGCTACAGCCAGTGGTTCGAATTCCAGCGGTGGAGAGGCCGGTAGCAATGGCTCGTCAGGTGGAAGTGGAGGCCGAACCATATGGGATAACTGTCCGTCCTGCAGGGGGAAGGGCTTCCAGAACATCGGCACAACAAATGAACGCCGTTGTCCCAATTGTGGTGGTCAGGGTGGAAAGTGGGTCCACAATCCATTCATGAAGTAATGATTTGAAGATACAGATTTGTACGATTGTAATACCGAAACACAATGATCAAGACACCGATAACATCCCGTTTACTCCGCTCACGCCTGATTCTTCCTGATGAATTCTGGGATGGATCAGGAAGTGTTCCCGATATCAACGCCTACATCAATCAGCGGATAACAGTTGCTCTGCAACGGGGACGTATTCCCTGGAAGATTCCCTTGTCTCATGATCCTAATTGTGGTTTGCCCCACAACGTTCGAACTGGTGGTCGATACCGTGGCGTCAACACTTTGCTCTTATGTGACACCTATCATACAAAAGGGTATCGCAACAAATGGTGGGGAACGGCAGAGGACTGGGAAGCGATCGGTGCCGTCGTCAAGTATGGCCAAGAACCCACTGTCATTGCTCAATATCGTGATGTTGGTTGCAAGGCCGATCCTTGTCTGGTCTTTCACGCCAGCCAGGTCCACGGTGCCTGTGACCGCCAGAGCCTTCAGGCTGACGGTGCGATCATGGCCAATGACGAAGCTGATTTAAGCTTCATGGGAATGTTGTTGGAATACCATCAGCCGGATATTCGATTCGACAAAGGTGACACCAAGAATCCGCCTGACTGGAATGGCTACGTTGTGCCTGAACCTTGGCACGATTTCCCTACTCACAAATATGGCGACTACATCCTGATGCAATCTGAGAATCATTTTCCAAGTCGTGCCGATCATTATTCGGTCATGCTACATGAGTTGGTCCATTGGTCTGAGATCCGAACCGACTGGATGCATTGTCTACCTGTTCGAGAATTTGTCGCCGAGGCGGGAATGCACATTCTTGGTCTGGAGTTGGGCGTTCCTCATTGTTTTGACGAATACAATCACCGAAAGTGGCTTCGACATTGGAATGTTATCTTTCACACAGATGATTCGTTTTTCTTCTGGGCGATGGCTCAGGTCGACCGTGTGTGTGATTTCTTGCTTCATCCGATCCTTCAACGAGCGGAACGTGTCTATCACGATAAATGCTCCATCATTCCACCGGTTCACTTCATCAGTGGACCAGACAACATGTGTTTCACTAAGGCTTGGTAAAGGCCACTGCATGACTTTCGCCCCTCGTCCACTTCCTGTTGAGATTCAGAGACTTTGCCTCGAACTGGATGCAGAGAACAAACTATTGTTCCATCTGATTCTCGTCCATGACGTCGCCGTTGACTTATGCGAAGGATTACGGCAGAAGTTTCATGACTTGGAGTTTGACGAGGCCGCAGTTTGTTTTGGGGCAGGGAGCCATGACATTGGGAAGGTGAAACATCCCAACGAATTGACCGGCCCCGGTCGCCAGCATGAAGAAGATGGACCGGCGTTGTTGGAAGAGCACGGAGTTGAACCGAGACTGGCTCAGTTTTCCCGAACTCACGGTCGCTGGACAAAGGAAGCGTTGCCGATCGAAGATCTTCTCGTTGCCCTAAGCGATGCGATCTGGAAGGGACAACGGATTGATGAACTGGAGAAACAAGTGATCGACACGATTTCCCGTCAAACTTGTGTCGAAGAGTGGGAAGTTTTCAGTGAACTCGATGGCTTGCTCGAAAAGATTGCCAGTCAAGGCGACGAAAGGCTTGCATGGCAGCGAAGCAATGGGTGACAAATAGGAGTCCCAAGAAAACGTAGACTGCATATCACTCCAGACGACGTGCTTGGAGCCAAGTTACTCAGGGATTATGGAAATAGTTGTTTGGTTTTTTATTATGTAACAGGTTTTGTTCTGAACAAGGTACAGAGCCACTGTCACTACCCGCCAACTCCCACCTGTCGGTGAGAGTTGGCCTCCTAAATCGATCAATACTCTGATGGCAACAAAATCGTCGTCGCCTCTCGCCGACCATTCTCATCGGCAGCTTCAGTGATGATCCAGATTTTTGAGTCGTCTGCCGTATGATACGCCGACAACAATCTTACTCCAGTCTTCAAGGCTTCGTCGTTGGCCTGCTTGTCCTCGTCACATACTTCACCCCAGTCACATGCTGCATGGCGGCTGAGGAACTCGGCCGGTGATTGGCCTGCGTTTTCGAGAGCTTCCAATGCACCGGGGGTGGCGACGATTTGCCCAAGAGGGAATTTTGCAGAATTCATGTGTGGTCTCCGTTGATTGAAAGAGTGACGATCTGCAAGTCATGGTATGGAGCTACTGATGGCTCTAATGGTTAGCGAATTCTGTTGGTAACCGAAGCGAACGGGGAATTTCCCCAATTGATTTATGGAGTTCGTCACGATGAAGGATTCGCCGCATCGACTCCCAACCCCACTACAAACAAAGCCTGCTCAATTGCCTTGAAGCGGTCGCACGCCAGTGCATCACCGTCCTGCTGAGCACTGTCTGCTGACTCTCGGTACAAGTCGGCAAGTAGGTGTAGAACACTGCCTGTCGTGTAATGTTCAAGTATGGCTGTCAGTTGTTCTTTGGCCTGATCATCACTCATAACGGGATCACCTCCGATTCCACCGCATTGCCATTCGCCAAACGTTCGACTCCTTCCAGGGCAGCGACTTCCCGCTCCGTGGATAGCTGAGTGAGACTGGCCAGCTTACTGACGTATGCCAGTACGACCGGATGAGAGTTGATCGCATCTCCGTTGAGTTTCTGCGACTTTCGTATTGCATCGATGTCCCTCAACATCTGAGCGACGATCGCACGGAGATTGACTCCGTCCTGGACGAGTAAGGCATACTTTGCCGCCTGTCTGGTGGCATCATCAGGATGTATGAATTGCTTGGTCATGGTGGTCTCCAATGATTGAGTAAGTTTGCCTTTGAAGGTACAAAGCTACTGATCGGGTTGAACGAGCTTCCCCGACCTTTGGTCGGGGAAGCAGATCTATAACAAAACTTCGTGGTGTTCAGAATTGAATCCAACGGAAGCTGCTACCCGTAGATGGCAAGTACCGCACCTCGCACACGCTGCCAGTCCCTTTCGTTACATTGTTCCCGTTTGGTTTCGGGAATCGGTGTGACGTATGCGTTTTGAAAAGCGTCGGGATCGTCGCCATTGAAGCTGATTGCTGGTACCCAACCGACACCGAAACCGGGAGCACCCAGGCTGCCCATCGTTTCAACATCTTCGGCAGCCAGGCAGCAATCTCCAACGAAGTCATCAAACTGCTGGCGGTCGAGGATGGCACACCATTTTCGGTGATGGCCGTTTTCCCAACGACCTTCGAGATAGTCGTACTCGTACTGTTCGTCGTCCTCGGTTTGATTCCATATTTCGTCGGCGTTTGGTGGAGCGAATTGTTCGACGTCCACATTGTGCGGAGTATCGACGGAATAAATAATGCTGAATTGCATGAGAGGCTTCCCGGTAAGAGTGGCATGTGAATTGGTTCATGCCACTCAAGGTACAGAGCCACTGATTCCAGAAATGAAAACCCCGTCCGACTGAAATGTTCAGCCGAACGGGACGGGCCAGGGAGACTAACTGGCCATATTCAGGGCAAGGTCGAATGCCTTGCGTTTGAGGTTTGCACCATCATTCATCATTAGTGATCGGAAACGATTGGTTCGCTGGTCACCACGGAAATGGAGTACGTTTCCATGATCAATGGCAAACGTGACGGCATTGGCGAGTTGATACCAGGTCCCCTTCATCTCGCCGAGGTTGTTCGTCTCATCTCGCATAGCTTCCCGTACAGCTTGGACCTTTCTCTCTCGAATTGACTTCGAGCGCTGACTGGCATCATCATTCAGCATCGGGAGAAGTGTCTCAATAAATTGTCGAGCATCATCTCGGTTGAACCGGGCGGAAATCAACTTCTGGCAGTCGGCGTTATATTTCTGGAATGCAGTTTCGACTTCAACCAACGTTTGGCGGGCCGCATCGAGCTTGGCTTGCATATCGCCGCTGTGACGGATGCCTTTGAATAATTTGGCGTTCCACTCGGAAAGAGCCACAGCCAGAGTATTCGCACATTCGACACGGGTCACGCATGGGAAGCATTTCAACGTGCCACCACCATCGAATCGATCTGTCCAAAGGACGTATCGATTATGAGTCTCGCCGTAAATCGGTTGATCGTCATTCGGGATGACGCCGAGAATCCAAATCTCTTCACCTTTACCGAGAACACCGGCGGAAGCGTACCGCATCACGCCATCCCGCATGAGGTCATCCAGGAAGTCAAATGCCTGCCGTGGCTGGACGATACGGTACCCGTCCGTCATACCGCAACCGACTGTGACGCCGGTATCTTTGCGGATACAATGACGATAGCTGTCGAGTTTCATACCGGTTTTGGCATCAGATATGGGACGAAGTTCATACTCAAAATTAAGCACGCCCCTCTTGCCCCATACTTGCTTGCTGGTGAGATGTTGGTCGGCGACGTACTCACCTTTGCGATCCCACCATGCGGGCGTCAATGAAGTAAAAGCTTCTGCCTTACTGTTCTGAAAAGAAATGTTTGCTGGCATGTCGTGTCTCCCTGTGCCATAATTGCGATTAGCTGCCGACAGTCGGCAGCCGTCGCAATTGCAAGGTACGAGGTGACTGAATGTTGCCGAATGACTGTGAACAGGGTAGACTGAGTAGAAATTCAGATGCTCTGCACCTTGGATCTTTTTTCAACTCAACAAATCAAAAGCTTATTAGCCTCATACAGAAAAGGACCGGCAAATGTTAGACGTTCCGTCCACTGACGACGTGAAGAATATTTTTGCCGAGGCGATCCGAGGTATTGATTATAAATTGGCAGAACTTGATCCAAAGGAATACGATCGGATCTTTAGCCGATTGGTGCAGCCCAACTGGCGGCAGGCTGCTAACGGCGTGAAAGTAATCGATGTCAACGACACCGGCAAATTGATTAGAGTCACTGCATCATTCGATATTGATCCTATTGCTCAGGGGCAAGAGCAACAAATCCACAGCCGATGTGCCGAAATCGCTGAAGCAATTCGATCGGAGACAAGGCAGGGTGACGTGGTTCGTTTCTGCTTTGAGTCCCAACCTCGCACTCCAGCGATTGGGAATGGTATAACTTGTATGGCAAAGGGAATCATTAAGGCAGAGGACTCAGCAGGTCAGTAGTCCATCCGATCAGCCGCTTCCCTCACTTCATCCTCTGGACGTCAAATATATTGCTTTGTTGTTTTCAAATTCGAGTAGCCAAGGATTTGAGTTAGGTCAGCCAAGTTACCAGAATTGGTATCAAGACTATAATGGGTCATCGTGTAACATATGAGGTACGGGTAGATCCACTCCCGTTTTTGTCGAAGACAAGTTAAGGTATTGCACAGATTGATCGAGCCCCGCCCGCCACTGGCGG